>CAZPCO010000054.1:0-10460 GCA_964585025.1 uncultured bacterium
TGATTCAAACATAAACCCAGAAAGTGGGATGGAATGTTTTGAATTAGTTTGTCCCGGTGCGCAGCCTCGAGGTGCTGTATTGAATGTCGTAGCGCCGTTTCTCGAGGCTGACTTCAGAGAATGCGAGCTCAAAATAAGGCACTGAGAAAATCATGTAGCGGCCTGATTTGGTTGCAAATCTGTTCAGCGTATAAGCTGATCTGGCCTTGAACTGATTGTCAAAATCGAGTGGGTCGCTGTGAGTAGCGATTTCAAGCACATAGTCTGCTGTCAGCGCCGCGACTGATTCCCTGATTTCCTTTTCATATTCTTCAGGTTTCAGATTGCGGGCAGATTCTCTGAAACTGGCTTCAGAAGTGCCGTTCTGGGTGCTCTCAAAGTCGATCCGGGTAGTTCCATCGGCTGCAAGTTGAATTTTGCGGATGATATGAATGGCATTGTCTTCCGGTGGCGGCAAAGGCACCTGATTGCGTGTTCCAAGCATTGTATTGTCGGCAATCGTGTCGTGATCGTCAGAGCGGAAATAGGGGTAACGGTAATCGGTGGCGGTTGAATCGAGGTAAAAGACGCGGCCGTCGAGATGCACTTCGGTAATGCAGTGATTGTCGTCGAAAATGGAGATGTCGCGAACTGCCCGGCCGGAATCGTTGGTTCGCACTCCAACAGGATAAGCTTCGACTCCTATGTGTTTGAGCATTGTCGCCAGCAGCATTCCCTTGTCGGTGCAGTCGCCATAGCGATTTTTAAGCGTTTCTTCGGCAGGGTGGCCAACCTGATTGCTGGCCAGATTGCCTTTGATTGAAATGTAGCGGATTTCTTTCTGACAGAAGAGGTAGAGTCTGGCAATTTTTTCGTTAAGATCTTTCGCGCCTTCAATGAGCTCTTCAACCTTCTTCTTAACAGAATCGGTCAGCTGAAAACGCTTTTCAAACATTGGCTTCAGCTTGTTGTGAACGTAGGTGAAATCCTTGTGCAGGCTATAATAGACAGCCGGTACGACATCACGGTAGGGGGGCATCGAGGGCTCGGGAATTACTGGAGCCAGGTCGGCCATTTTCCAGGTGTAGATAATTGAGTCGACGGCATTGACCTTTTCTGGTTTGCCGAGTTCGGGCGGGCAGTTATAGGCAACGTAATGCAGTTCTTTGCCACTGGGAACGCTAACCCGCAGAATAGATTCACCAACCGGGTCGCTCCATTGAAAATAGTTGCGACCCTGGAAAAGATTTGGGTCGAAGGGATTGTATTCTTCGGTTTCGTAGCAATAATCGATGATGCTGCCGACTGCAACCTCTGGAATGGTGAAACTCAGTTCCTGATATTGATCGAAATAGACACTGCCGGATGTGCCTTTGGAAATCTTGATCTGCTCGGGCTGCAGATTGTGAACACTGCCATCCGGGTGCAGGCAGCGGGCATGCAGCACCTTGACGCGTTCACGGTTAGGATCGAAGCTTACCGAGACTTCTGCTGCCCAGAGAGCTTCTTCTTTGGCAATGTAAGAGATACTGCGATATCGCGACAGGTTTGAACCATCGGCCCGATGCTGGTTGTTGCTCTCTTCGCTTACGAGAATCGACTGAGCATCGGGGTATTTTTTCTGCAGTTCGAGCGCTTTGGGCATAAAGGCCTGCAGATCAGCACTGTCGGTGGCCATTGCTTCCTTTTCCTGCTGTCGGGCTGTAAAGCTGATGTTCTTGATGCTGTTTCTTTCGATCTCGGCGCTTTCTGAACCGATAAGCATCACTGCCTTGTCGTTCTTGTATGTCAGAGAGTCTGCTTCCTGGGTTGAACCGTCAGAAAGAGTTATTACGGCAGAGTTCCCGGTGTTTGCCAATGCCAAAAAGCAAAGTAAACACAGCAGGGAGGTTTTGAGGATGTTTTTCAAAGTGTGCCTCCGGCATATTTGTATGCTGCAATTATAGTGAGAAAAGCGCCAGAATAAAAGCAAAATCTCCTGAAACGCAGCATTTTAAGAAACCGGATAATGCAGATTTTTTGCAAATCAGGCAAAAAAAAAGGCGTTGCCGGTTGGCAACGCCTCGGTAAGGTCGTCTGTCAGTTACTTGGCTTCATTAACAGGGTTTCCTGCTTCAATCCAACCCTGAATTCCTTCAGGATATTCGATCAGGTTGGTGTAGCCAAGAGACTTGAGATGGGTGTAAAGCTTGTGGCTTGCAGGGCACTTGAGATTGGAGCAATAGGTAATAACCAGTGAATCCTTTTTGGGGAGCACTTTGGCTATTTCTTCGGGTTTGGATTCGGAGTTCAGTGACAGAGCACCGGGAAGCCTCTTTCCGTCATCCCATTTGCCACTGCGGGCATCGAGTATGGTAAGCGGCACTCCACTGCTGATCAATGTCTTCAGACCAGGTGTGTTGATGGTTGCCGGAGATTCTTCCTTTGCTTCCTCTACCTGGGCGGATGGCTTTTCAGACTTGGTTTCAGCAGCACAGACTCCATCTGGGCATGACTCATCGGCTTTTGTTGCTGCAGCTTCACTGTGACCGTGTGAACAGCTGCTGCATCCTTCTTCAGCAAAAAGAACCGAATAGAATGAACCGATCAGTAAAACTGAAAACAACAAAACTTTAAGTTTCATTTTGATTTCTCCTAATTGATATTTATTTCGTATCATCTAATTAGATATTACAATAAATTGCTTTAATGTCAAACTATTTTTTATTTTCCCATAAGGTATTTTAATGGAATCTCGAGTCGTCGTGCCCATGCGGCTTCGCTGTGAGTTGCTTCTTCGTCGAACCAGGCAAGAAGGTTTTCGCCCTCGATAAAGCCGCGTTGCTTGAGCAGTTCGACCATTGCGAAGTAGCTGTCGGCAATCGGCGGTTCGAATTCTCCGGTATCAAGATAGATTTTACTGTTGAAGGGAAGGCTTCTTGCATTGCGCACCTGGGCAAAAATTTTGTCGTCAGTTTTTTGAAAAGCGCTGGAAAGGCAGCCTGCCAGCGCAAATTCGTCGCTGTATGCCAGCAGCATCTGCAGCGACATCAAACCGCCCATCGAGGAACCCATAATTGCATTTTGATTGCGGTCGCGTGCGACATTGAATCGTCCTTCGATAAATGGTTTTACCTCTTCGACAACGAAGCGTCCATAAGCTTTGCCTTCACGGGTAAACATGTTGAGTTCTTTCATTCGGTCAGGAGAATTTGGAATGCCGACCACAATGCATCGCCTGATTTCGCCGGCTTCGATGAGTCTGCTGACCGTTTCGTCCACTTTCCAGTCGACCCCGGCAAACGAGGTTGCAGGCTCAAACAGGTTCTGACTGTCATGCATGTAGATAACTGCAAATGGTTCACCCTTCTCAGAATAGCATTCCGGCAGCCATATCTGGATTGGGCGCTGATATTTGAGGTTTCTGCATGGCAGTCCGTTATAACTCAGCAGTTTGCCCTTGACCGGGTCTGATTCTAGCATCTGCTGGTCAAGCCAGTCGTAAACGGTAATGTTGACAGTTTTGTTTCTGTTGGCTTTGATGACAATATTCTCTGGTGGAATCTGCTTTCGGTCGGTTATCGCCTGCGTTTTCCAGTTGCCCCGTGTCAGTTTACATTCTACGATGCTGCCAGGCTGGGCATTGAGCTGCAGGGCATAGGTTTCGTCTTCTGAAATTTCCAGCGGCTTTTTGTCCGGTTGCCAGTTCCCAAGCAGAGGTATATTGCCAGTTATATAAAGTCGCTCACCCTGCGGAATTTTGGCTTTGAGCTTTATTTTGAGAAGGATCTGTATTGAAGGTGCCTTGTTTTTTGTGTTTGTCTGCATTGTATTTTCCTTAAAAAAATAAGCCGCCCGATATTCGGGCGGCAGTCTTTCAGAGGGCGCCTGCCATCAGCTCGGCAACCTTGCGATTAAAGCCGGCAGGGTCGGGGAGTTGCCCGCCTTCTGCCAACAGTGCCTGCCCATAGAGCAGGTCGGCATATTCTTCGAGGCGTGGGTTTTTGTTGTCGCGCGCGAAAAGTTCGTGCATTTTGCTCAGCAGTGGGTGCCCGGGGTTGAGTTCCAGTGTGCGCTTGACCTGGGGAACGTCTTTGCCGGAGGCCCGAAGCAGAGCTTCGAGGTGCGGTGTCATTTCGCCTTCTTCGCTAACCAGACAGGCTGCTGAAGTGCTCATTCTGCCAGAGAGTTTCACAGCTTTGATATGCTTGTCGAGCTTGTTTTGAATCAGCTCGAGAAGGGACTTCCATTCTTCTTCCTTTTTTTTCAGGGTTTCTGTGGTCTTTTTGAGTTCTTCTTCAGAGCCCAGCTCAAGGCTGCCGCGAGCGGCAGACTTGATTTTTTTCGATTTGTGTTCGGTGCAGTACTGCACCCAGACTTCATCTACCGGGTCGGTCAGCAGAAGCACCTCATAGCCCTTTTCCCGGAAAGCCTCAAGATGGGGGCTGTTTTCAATGACATCACGCGATTCGCCGGTCAGGTAGAAGATCTTGTCCTGTTCGGGTTTCATCCGTTCCATGTATTCGGCCATCGTATACCAGTCACTGCTGGAAGCGGTGCTCTGAAACAGGCAGCATTCGAAAAGCTTTTCTGAATTGCCGGGTTCCTTGAACAGACCTTCCTTGATGACCGAACCGAATTGCTTCCAGAAGCCGATATATTTGTCACGGTCTTCGCTGAGCATTTTCTTCAGAGCATCGAGAACTTTTCTGGTTACGGTCTTGCGAATTGTTTGAATCTGACGATCATGTTGCAGTATTTCTCGGGAAATGTTCAGTGACAGATCTTCTGAATCGACTACCCCCTTGACAAAGCGCAGGTAGTCGGGAATCAGCTCTTCACAGTCATTCATAATGAAGACGCGTTTGACATAAAGGTTGATACCGCGCTTTGAATTCGGCATGAACAAATCGAAGCCGGGTTTCTCAGGAATAAAGAGCAATGAGGTGAATTCGTTCGAAGTGCCCTCAGCCTTGAAAGACAGCCACTTGAGAGGGTTGTTCCAATCGTGACTGATGTGCTTGTAGAATTCGCGATATTCTTCCTCGCTGACGTCCTTTTCCGGTCGCAGCCAGATGGCTTTCATCGAGTTCAGGGTTTCATCTTCGATAACCGTCTGCTCTTTGGCACCCTCTTTGGGTTTGCCGTTTTCGTCACGTTCGATCGTGGTGCGTTCAATCTGCATTCTGATCGGATAGCCAACGAAGTCGGAATACTTTTTAACGACCTGGCGCAATACCCAGTCCTGGGTAAAATCCTGAAAGTCTTCATCGTCTTTATCTTCAGGCTTAAGATGCAGAATGACAGTGGTTCCGCAGGTTTCACGGCTGCTGTCGGAAATGGTGTAATTGCCTTCTCCGCTTGAAGACCAAGCCCAGGCTTCTGTTTCGCCTGCTTTGCGGCTGATGAGCTCAACCTTGTCTGCGACCATAAAACTCGAGTAGAAGCCAACGCCGAACTGGCCAATGAGTTCAGGGGCCCCTTCCTTCTTTTCGCTCGCTTTCTTGAGCATGTCGGCAAATTCGGCAGTGCCTGATTTCGCTATGGTGCCGATATAATTGATGATTTCGTCGCGGGTCATGCCTATGCCATTGTCGGCAATGGTCAATGTCCGGTTCTTTTCGTCGGTAGACAACCTGATGTGAAGATCTTCAGTCTGTTTGCGAAGGTTTTCGTTGGTCAACGAAGCGAATCTAAGCTTGTCTAGTGCGTCGGAAGCGTTAGAAATCAGCTCGCGAAGAAAAATTTCCTTGTGCGAATAGACTGAATGAATCATCAGATCAAGTAATTGTCGCGCCTCGGTCTTGAATTCATGAGTTGTTGAGCTGGTCATTTAGAAACTCCTTTCGCGTGTTTGATTTTCCGGCTGATATTTAAGCAAGAATTTTGCAAAAGTGCAATACCCCCGCATGAATGTCAGCCCTGTGGGTTGCAGCAGGAGACGCAAAGCCTGAAAGTCAGTTTTTGACGGTAGATTTATCGGCGGCGTGGGCCGCGTGAACCTCGATTGCCAGCCTGATGCTGGTTGTTTTCCGGTCGGCGGGTCGAAGCTTGAGAAGAAGGTTTGGGCAAAGACTCGGGTTCGATGCCGCGACCCTGTCTGATGAGCTGCTGATGAAAGGAATCGATAAGCAGCAGCAGCATGTCTTCGCCATGTTCGTGACCGGTAAGCTCCTTGAGAAGCCCATGGTATCGTTTCATGCGTTCCTTTACCGCTGTGGAGGCGTCTCGCAGTCCACCTTCCAGGTGGGCCCCCAGTTTTTCAGAAAGCCGGTTGCGAACGTGCTCTTCGGTTGGCAACGGTCGCTCTTCAAGAGAGATGCCGGCCCGACGGGCAAACTTCTTCAGATCGACTGCTTCGAGCTGATTGACCAGACTTATGGCAACGCCGCGATTGCCGGCTCTGGCGGTTCGACCGGCACGATGAATGTACTGGTCGGTGTCTTTGTGCATGTCATAAATAAAAACGTATTAAAGATTGCTGATATCGATGCCGCGCGCCGCAATATCGGTAGCCACAAGAAATCTCAGACTTTTCTGCTTCAGCTTGGCCATTACCACTTCGCGGGCGTTCTGACTGAGATCGCCGCTTATCTGGTCAGCATCATAGCCAAAACGCTTCAGAATTGCCGCTACATATTCAACTTCATTGCGGGTGTTGCAGAAAATTATGGCATTGTCAGGATCTTCGAGCTCTATTACCCGCATCAATGCCCGATCCTTCTGCATCGGATCGACGATGTAATAAATGTGATCCATTTCAGATACGTGAACGCCGTCGCCGCTGAAAGTGAGAAACTCCGGATTGCGCAGGAATCTGCAGGCAAGTCTTTTGACGCTGTCTGGCATGGTGGCAGAGAACATCGCCGAACAACGCCGCGAGGGAAGAAACTCGCCGATGCGTACCATATCCTGATAGAAGCCCATGGACAGCATTTCGTCTGCTTCGTCGAATACCAGATATTTAATTGTTTTGAGATTCAGAGAACCCCGGATCAGGTGGTCGAGCAGACGACCCGGGGTGCCGATGATTACCTGAGTGCCATTTTTGAAAGCTTCAAGCTGCGGGCGATAAGAGGTGCCACCATATACGGGAACTGCCGATATGTCCATTTCAGAAGTCATCAGCTGGAATTCCCCGTAAACCTGTTGCGCAAGTTCGCGGGTTGGCACAAGAATCAAAGCCTGGCAGCCCTTCTGGGTGCCTTTCAGGCGTTCACACAGCGGCAGAAGAAATGCGGCGGTTTTCCCGCTTCCGGTTCTTGACTGGACAATTACATCACGATCAGCCAGAAGATAAGGCGCCACGCCAGCCTGAACGGGCATAAGATCCTTCCAGCCTCTTTTGCTTATTGCCGACTGAATTTCGCTGCTGAAATCCTGGATTGCCGATGGTGGAAGCACTTCGACAAAACTTCCCGGGGTTTCGTGCTGCAGCTGTTCGGTTTCCTGTTCGTGAGTCATGGTCTCTTACCTTTCGTTCTTCTTGCTTTTAGTTTTCGCTATTTTAAGAGGGTTTTTTCAACCTGTCAAAGTTTAGTGCGTGCGGCAAAATTGCCGCGTCATATAAAAAAATCTCCCGAGGTAAATTGACCGCGGTATTGATGCATCTGGGACTATGTGACTCTGGAGTCTTGATCAAACAAGAATTTGGCATCTTTGCATCAGTTGGCATTCAATTTGCTATTTAAATGATAAAGGTCATTGCTAGATAAAAATCTGCTGAGTATAGATTTTCGGGCCTGCATGCCGGGCGTCTCTCTAAAAAGGCATGAAAGGCTCGTGTTGGGTTGCAGCAGAATTAAAAAAAAGGAATTTAGCTGCCCTGGAAGGTTGGATAGTCATCACCCCCGGTAATCCGGGGCTTTTTTTTATCTGGTTTTGTTTTCTGATTCGGAGCTGTCCCGTTCTTCAATTTCATCTTCGTCTTCTGATATCAACATGGCTTCAAGCGGGTTGGGAGCTTCTGTTTCATCATTGTCGACGTGAGATTCATGGTCGGGGTCGGGCTTGATAAAAAACAGAATGACCAGAAAAGCCAACAGGAAAAATATGTCGCCGGCATAGCGGATCAGAAAAGGTGTTTCAGCAGAGTTCAAGGTCGCAGACCTCCTCTAATGCGATTGAATGCGGCCAGCCATTTTTCCAGGCGGGTCTGCAGATCCTTGATGACCAGACTGGTGAACTGTTTTGCCTTTTCCCGGTCAAAATCAGGGCGACCCTGGCCCTGATGGTCAATCAGAACTTCACCTGGTGGTGGAAACAGCCAGAGACCGTCATCGACAACATAGTCATCATTTTCGGGCAGATAGTTGCCTGCATTCACCAATTCCGGGAAAAAGTCGAGAATCAATGCTGTCTCTTCAACCGCTGCGTGCCCTCCTGGCTTGCAACCATATACTCTTTCGACGAAATGCTCACTGATCAGCCACCAGTTAACCACGGCCAGGCCAGATGGTCTTATGCGTGACAGACGTCTGATTACCTTTTTGAGCGCTTCACGGTTGCCGCCATGCCCATTGATAACGATGATGGTTTTAAAGCCCTGAATGCGAAAATTATCGATAACCTTTTCGATGAAAGTCTCAAATAGCTCTTCAGGAAAAAAACTGGCAGGAGAGGTCTGGGCCAGAACATTTGTTAAACCGTATTCAAAGGACGGGGCAATCACCCCGTTCATTGCCATACTGAGCTGTTCAGCGATCTTTTCGGCACACAGGGTGTCGGTACCGACCGGGAGATGTCTGCCATGAGCTTCAAGCGTTCCGAGTGGCAGAAACAGTGGCGATTCGTTTTGCAGAACTTCTTCAACTTCCAGAGTATTCATGCTTTTAAGGAATCGCGGGTTGCAAATTTTCATCTGTTACTCCCTTGCATTTTTTCCATGTTATCACACTGTGGCTGTAGTAAAATAGCCCTATCTTCGTGCTGAGAGGAAATTGCACCATTGCTTTCTGAAAGGCAACAAAACAGGGTTTTGCGCCTCGCTCCGTTACCTCTTTGGAAATGGATTTCCGTTATTCTCATCCTTATGAGCGTGCCGGTAGCAATACTTTTCAGGCAGGCGATCGGGTCATTCAAGGCGACCGCAGGCAATGCCCGAAGTGAAATCGCACACCAGGTCGAAAAGCTGGCAAGCCGTTTTGTTTTCGAGGCAAGAACCGTAGTTCAGGTCAAACAGCTGTTAAAAGATTATTCGGTTCATTATGTCGAACCGCTCAAGACAGCTGCTCTGTTCAGAACTCTGCGTCTTCACAGTCCTCCCGGGAATATTCCCCAGATTGGTTTTTGCCTGCTGGTCAACGAGTTGGCGATGCTGAAAATTCGCGATCATCTGGACAATCGACTTCGCCGCCTGATTCCTGGTCTCAAACTTGTCAGGTGGGGCCTTGATCTGGTTGAATTGCCAGGCTGCGATCAACTGATGCCAAGATGGCCTTACCAGAAGCTCATTGAATCAATTATCAGAAGCATTAATCCTTCAGGTGATCGTCGTGGCCGGTATTTTGACTATCTAGAAAATGTGCCGATGTTGAACCGCTATTTTACAGATGCTCAGGGCTTAGGAACATTTCTCAAAAATGGCGATGAAATGCTGGTATGCGGTAATTCTGCCGGCAACAAGCTGATGATGTTCTGGCATGCAGAAAAAGCTCATTATCTGAGCCATGAACGTCGTTGTGCCGGTGGCTTCCTTGCCGTTATCGATGCTGATCGTATTCCGGCTTCTTATGGTCTGCAGACCCTGATGTTGAGAAAGGCCCATGAATGGAAAAATTCCGGAGTTTCGGCAGGCTGGATCGTTGAAAGTGACCCGAGAAAAAGGTTTCTTCCTTATCCATTTCCGGCCACCGACCGCGAAAAGTGGGTAAAGTGGCTGATAACTCAACCTGATGGAATTAATGAACGTGATGGGGTTCTTTTTGCTTTGCGCCGGTCATCAGAAGGGCTGATAATGCTGGCTGCCGCCAGTACCCGTGCGATAAACCTGAATTATGAGCGTCAGGTCTTTTTTGCTGGTCTGCTGATCGCTCTGTCAGGTTTGTTGCCGCTTCTGCTGATCATCGGTCAGCGCCGTAACGATGGTATGGCCGTTAGTATCAGGTTTCAGATCGCCGGCTTATTTGTCATTGCCATGTTGTTACCGGCTGCAGCTATATATCAGCTTGGCAGTGAGCTTCTTCTCGACCGCCAGAAGGCATTCGAAAATGATGCCTTCAAAGAAATCGAGCGAATTAAAAAAGATCTCGATGAGAACATGAGCTTTGCTTTCAGACACCTTGAGAATATAAGCAATGAAACCGGCCGGCAGCTTATGCAGCTGCAGTTCAAACCCGACGGCCAGTTTGCCGCTCCTGATCGAGCTATCGAAATAATCGAAAAAGCATCGAGTCAGGCCAGCATTCTTCATACCTATCTTCTAAACTCATATTCAGAAGTTGTATTTTCCAATTCACCCGATGAGGACGATTCTGAAGGCAAAAACTTGTTACCCCTCATTC
>CAZPCO010000054.1:10470-12609 GCA_964585025.1 uncultured bacterium
TCATTCAATCGCTTGCAAAAATCAAATTGCGCTCTTCAGGCAAGCTGAAAGCCAGGGGTAAGGTTCTCGATGTCAGTTTCATCGATCTTGTCGTCGAAGCCACCGGTGGAGCGAATCTCGAAGATATCAAGGCAATTCTGAATAATCGTGAAAATCGCGCGTTTGAGATGAAATTCAGCGGGCGCCGCAGTATCTTTTTTATCGGGCAATTCTCGACAGGCCAGCTGCCCGAAGAGACTTTCAGTCTGGTTCTCTTGCTCCGCGACAGTCATTTCGAGCGCATGTATCTGCGGCTGATGATCGACCGGATCTGCAGTCAACCTGCATATGACGGCAGAATTCAGCTGTTTTTCGGCGCGAACAACTGCGGTTCCGATGGCTATTTCCTGCATGCACCGCTGAAGGATCCCTGGTTTGACTATATCAGCAATACACCTGATTCAATTAAAATCGGGCGAATTTCTGAGCCCACGCGTTTCACGGGTGTGAGTATCAGAGAAAGCGTCACTCTCGAAACCGGCGAGAGAAAATGTCTTTTATACAGTTTCAGACCGGCAAATCTCGAACAAAATTCCGTGGTGGCACTTTTCAATTATGAAGAGATCCTTGCCGGCCTGCATCGTCTCAAGGGTTTTATAATTGTTTCTCTTCTGGTGTCAATCATCATTGTTCTTGTGTTAGCCAGAATCATGGCCAGATCGCTGATCGAACCGGTAGTCCTTCTGCGGCGTGGAGTTGAAGAAGTTGAAAACGGCAATTTTCGCACTTCAGTGCTGTTGCCGGGGCGTGATGAGATTGTCGAGCTGGCTGAAGCCTTCAATAAAATGAATCTGGGGCTTGACGAGCGGGAAAGAATGACCAGATATCTTTCTCGGTCGGCTGTTGACGCGGTGGTCAGCGGTGAGGACGGTCAGATGGGCGGACGAAAGGTTCCTGCGACCATTCTCTTTTCTGATATCCGAAGTTTCACGACAATTTCTGAATCAAATACCCCCGAAGAGGTCGTCAATCTGCTCAACGAATATTTTGCCGCCATGAACGTGGTGGTTGAGAAGTTTGGTGGCGATATCGACAAATTCATTGGGGATGCAATCATGGCACAGTTCATTTCCGGGCCAGGCATGAATCCTGCATCTCTGGCTCTGAATGCCGTTAAATGTGCTCTCGGCATGATGGATGCTCTGGCGGAATTCAACCGGAAGAGGACTGCTGCCGGCCTTTTTCCTATTAAGATCGGGGTTGGTATCAATTCGGGCGACGTTATCGCCGGAAATATCGGTTCACCCGGGCGCATGGACAGGACAGTCATTGGTGACACTGTCAACGTTGCATCACGTCTTGAAGGAATGAGCAAGCTTGGCAGGCATACCTGTGTAATTATCAGTCGTTCGACTCTGGATCTGGTGCAAGAGAAGGTGAGCGTTGAACGGATGGCTGAAACGGCTGTTAAGGGCAAGACGGCTGCTGTAGAAATGTTTGAAGTTACCGGTCTCAGATAGTATAATTAGCAACCCGATCTTACACACCTTGGAGAAACATTATGGCAGCCGACGCCGGGAAGACAAATTCAACACATTTTCAGGGCCTGACGTCTCTGCAGGTCGTCGAAAGTCGTGAAAAATACGGTGCAAATCTGCTGACCCCACCGGAGCGCGAGCCGTGGTGGCGCCTCCTGATCGAAAAGTTTGATGACCCGATTATAAGAATTCTTATGATTGCCGCCGTAATTGCGATTATGGTTGGGTTCATCAACGGAGAATATTTTGAAGGAATCGGGATCATCATTGCAATTCTTCTGGCAACGACTCTGGCATTTCTGAACGAATACAAAGCCGGCAAGGAATTCGATATTCTCAATCAGGTGTCTGACGAAGCACCGGTGAATGTTGTCAGAGATGGCGCTTTTACGACCGTTCCGATTCGAGATATCGTCGTAGGCGATCTGGTGCTGCTTGAACCAGGCGAAGAGATTCCTGCCGATGGCAGAGTTGTCGAATCGATCTCGCTGCAGGTAGATGAGGCGAAACTTACTGGTGAGTCAATGCCGGTAGCTAAGCATGTTTCTGATTCTGAGCTTGCTCTGGAAGGCCATGATACAGCTTATCCGGCTGACGTTCTTTTGCGCAGCACCATGGTAAA
>CAZPCO010000055.1:0-12444 GCA_964585025.1 uncultured bacterium
GCCTGCATCCAGACCTGATACAACCCCGCTGGTTGTTAAGCCTGCGCTGCCGGAAAAGGCTGGCGCTAAGTTATCTGTGGCCGATTCTCGTCAAACAGAAAATGTTGCTGCGGTAAAAATGCCGGCAGCCAAAGAACCAGTTAAGCTTGCCTCTGTAGATAAGCATACTGTAAAGGTCGAGCCGGTCAAGATTGTGGCACCGCCAAACCCGGTTTTGCCCAAAAAGCCATCAGAGCCACAAAAAGAAGCATTAATTGCCAGTGCAGCCGTAGCTGCCAGGCCGGCCGAACCTGTAAAGGCTGTTGAACCGGCAAAGCCCGTAGAAACTGCAAAACCCGTAGAAGCTGCAAAGCCCGTAGAACCTGTGAAGCCGGTTGAGCCCGCAAAGCCGGTTGAAACTGTCAAGGCGCCGCAGACTGCAGAAAAGCCGGCGCCGACCGTTCCGGAAGGCACAGGAGTTATGCGTCCACTCGCGATCATGATCGAAAACCACAACCAGTCGAGACCGCAGAGCGGTCTCGATCAGGCTGATGTCGTATACGAAATGCCGGTTGAAGGTGGAATAACCAGATTTATGGCGGTATTTACCCGGCTGCCGGGTCTGCTCGGGCCTGTCAGAAGCTGCCGAGAATATTTTGTCGACCGTGCTCTCGAGATCAATGCCCTTTATGTTCATTGTGGCGGCAGCCCGATGGGCTACGCCTACATCTCGAAGCGAAAAATCAATTCGATCGATGAAATTGCTCACGGCAAGCCGTTTTTCCGCGAGAAAACCCGCAAGGCCCCTCACAATCTTTACAGCCATGGCAAAGATATCTACAGCTATATGTCTGAAAAGATCAGTATGCGTCTGGCTTCCCAACCGATCTTGCTCAATTATGGCACAAAAACCGCGCCGTTGGCATCAGACCCGGTGGTAAGCGCCAAAATCAGATATCATGGCAATTACAGCCTCGAGATCAAGTATGAAGATGGTGCTTATCAGCGTTATATGAACGACATTCTGCATGTCGACCGTGAGACTCAGAAGCCGTTGCGTGCATCTGCCGTAGTCATTCAGGTTGCCGCAATGAAGACCGTTGATGCGGTCGGGCGTCAGGAAATAAGTTTTATCGGCAGTGGCACGGCCTGGATTCTTGAAAAGGGTCAGCGGACAAAGGTGACCTGGCGCAAGGATACTCCGCAGGCTTTGACGACCTATAAAGACGCTGCCGGCAACGATTACGTGTTCCCGCGTGATCTTCAGATCTGGATTCAGGTTGTATCGCCGATTCACAAGTTATTTTTCAACGGCCAGGAAGAGAAACCGGCCGCAGTAGCGGGTAAACCAGAGACGGCAACCCCCTCGGCAAGTATTGGAAAGCAGGGATGAAATGACTAAATTTGGAGCCGTTGGAGTTTTTGGGCGTGCCAATGCCGGTAAATCAACGCTGGTAAACGCCCTGGTTGGTGAACGTGTGTCGATTGTTTCAAAGAGGCCGCAGACTACCCGGAAGCGAATTCTCGGCATTTTGACCAAAGATGACTGTCAGCTGGTTTTTTGTGATACACCCGGCCTCCATACGGTTAAAAATAAGCTCGATGCCTTCATGCACGAAGAAATTCTCGCAACCATCAAAGGCTTGCAGGCAGGGCTGTATCTGGTGGATCTCGCTGATATCAGACATGAAGAAGACAAGGCTTATCTGGCGCAGTTGAACCCGGAAAGCGGCATGCCGATGTTTCTGGTTCTCAACAAGAACGATCTGGTAGAAGCTGACCGGGTTGAGTTTGCCGTCAAGCTTTATCATGAGTTTTATCCATTCGACAAGGTGTTCGCGGTGTCTGCAGGCAAAAAGCAGGGTCTAGAACCGCTGCTGAAGTCTCTGCGTCGAGCGGTTCCCGAAGGCCCGCATGCTTATGATGCCGATTTTTATACCAGCCAGACCGAGCGCGAAATTGTCGAAGAAGTAATCAGAGAAGTCGTTTTGCAGAATTATTTTCAGGAAGTACCGCATTCGCTTGCTGTTCAGGTCGAACAGTTTTGCGAGCGCGAGAATGGCAAAACCTATGTCGAAGCGACCATGTATGTCGAAAAGGAAGGCCATAAAAAAATCATCATCGGTAAAGGCGGCGAGGGTATAAAGAATCTTGGGCAGATTGCAAGGCAAAGGTTGAACAGCCTGCTCGGACGTGATATTTTTTTACAGTTGTGGATAAAAGTCAGAGCAAACTGGCGCCGTGATGAGCAGTGGATCGAGCGGCTTGGTTACCGTAAATAGAAGGGCTCAAGATGAATTCTATTCTCATAATCGTAATTGTAGTGGTTATCTTTCTTCTGGTTTTCGTGATGTTTTCACTCGATGATCACGAAGAAGAGGAAGGATTTCTTGCTGAAGATGAGACCGGCAGTTCTGCTGAAAAGAATCAGTCGATGACTGCTTCTGCAGTTGCCGAATCTCTGCCGCAATCAAATGGCACCAACGAGACTGAAGAACCTTCCCGTTCTTCAGAAGCCCTTCCCGCCAGAGAGAAATCGCAGGAACGGCCTGCCGAGAAACCTACGGAAAAGGTTCAGGTGCGCCCGATAAGTCGCATTGAATCTCATGATCGGGTTCAGCTTGTTGACTCAGGCAGCGAAGAAGATCTGCGGTTTCGTATCAAGCTCGATCAACGTCTCTCACTGCCGGTATCGTCTGAAGATCTGCAGGCGGTAATCGCTTCAGTGCAGCTTCGCTTTCCGGAAGATGTTCTGGCTGATGGCGAAACTTTTATCAAGCTGATGCATCGCGCTGAAAGCGTATTTGAGAAGGAATTTTCCTTTCCATTTTCCTCGTTTTCAGGGTCACAGCTTGACCGAATCTGGGTATTCGGTCGTGATGAAGGGCGGGATGATCCGCTGTTTGAAGCTCTGGTAGTTGCTTTTGAGGTAATTTCACGTTTCAAAAAGACCCTTGAAGCTGACAATGTTTTGCGTGAAAGCAAAGCCAGGATTGCGATCGGGGTTTCAATGGGCAGGATGCTGAAAATTAATCGCGGCATTGCTTCTTTGCCAAGCTGGGTCGGCAAACCCGCCTATCTGGCAGAAACTCTTGCTGAAGCGGCTGGTGACTTTTCAATCTGGGTCGACGACCAGATTCACAAAGCGGCTTTGCCTTTGTTTGATTTTCGCGAATGGAAGCCTACCAAGCTCAGATCGCCGCTGCCTCCAGTTCCGTTTTATGAACTGGTTGGCTGGAACAGCGCTGAAGAGATTTCGGCCTATACTGCCAGCAAAGATGCCGGCGCTCGCCGGGCGGTGGCAGTCGCTTACCGTTATCTCAATCTTGACGATAAAATGCAGCCTCTGGTTGAATTGCTTTCCGACCCGGATGAAAAAGTGGCCATGGAGGCTCTTGAAACCGTCAAGGTCATTGGCACCGCCAATTCTCTCGGCCTGTTGAAGCGCATGTTGCCCGAGACGCAGGATGCGGTTTTTCGCAGTGCCATCATCGATGCGTTCGCAGCGATTGGCAGCAGTGAAGTCGTACCGGTCGTTCTTGGTTCGACCAAGGAAGCCAGCTGGAAAGTTCGACTCTCGGCCACGCGGGCTCTGTATAAACTGGCTGGCAATGAAGCATTGCGGCATCTGGAACCGATGCTTAACGATGCAGATGGCGCGGTTAAAGCCGCGGTTAACGGGATATTTTTCCGGGAAACAGCCCAGAAGCAATATGTTGACAACCTGACGGGGTTGCTTGGCGATCTGAGTAAGAGAACCCGCAAGGTGGCTGCTGAAGAGCTTCTGGCAATTGAAACCGACAGCACGGTCAAAATAGTTATCAATGCATTTGCCGACCAGGATATTGATCTGCAGAGACATATTCTGAGCCGGCTGGAAACCAGTCGCAGCAAAATTCTTTATCAGTGCTTTCTTACCATGTTCAAAAATTCAGGCGAAAAGGTACGGCCGTTCATTGTTGAAGCCGTAAGACGCGCCGGGCTTGTGAGCTGACGATGGCAATTGATATACTGGTCGTTGATGATGAGGAAATGATCCGATGGACTCTCAAAGAAGCGCTCGAGAGTGAAGGATACAATGTAAACGCTTTTGAGAATGGTCGCGAATTTCTGAATTATTTTCGGCAGCACGGTGGCGATATCGTTCTGCTTGATGTCCGTCTTCCCGACAGTAACGGTCTCGATCTGCTGCTGGAAGCCACCCGCGTCGATCCTGATGCAATCGTCGTCATCATGACGGCGTTTGGTGATGTTGAAACAGCAGTCAGCGCCATGAAACGCGGCGCATTCGACTATCTTTCAAAACCTTACAGTCTTGAAGAAGTCAGTCTTCTGATTCGCAAAATAGTTCAGGCAAACCTCGTAAAGAGCCAGTTGCACCATTATCAGGAGCGTCTCGAAAATCAGTTTTCGAGAATTCTCGGCGAGAACCAGAAGATGAAGCAATTGCGTGAGCATATTGCCATGGCAGCCAGAACCGATCGTACCACCGTTCTCATCAGAGGTGAATCGGGCACCGGCAAAGAACTTGTTGCCAGACAGATACATTTTCAGAGTACCAGGGCCGATAAGCCCTTTATTGATGTGAATGCCGCAGCAGTAAGCAGTACATTGCTCGAGTCCGAGCTTTTCGGGCATGAAAAGGGCGCCTTTACCGATGCTCAGAAGCAGAAAAAGGGTCTGTTCGAGCTGGCTAACGGCGGTACGCTCTTTCTCGACGAAATTGGCGATCTCGACCCATCTCTGCAGGTTAAACTGCTCAGGGTTCTTCAGGAGAGAAAATTCCGCCGGGTGGGCGGTACATCGGATATTCATGTGGACGTGCGCATTATTTCCGCAACGAATGCCGACCTGGAAAAAAATATCGAAGATGGCAGACTGCGCCAGGATCTGTTCTATCGTCTCAACGTCTTTACCATTAATTTGCCGACCTTGCGTGATCGCCGCGACGATATTCTGCTGCTGGCCAAGAACTTTCTCGAGGAGTTTCGCAAAGAATTTTCCAAGGATATCGGTGGGTTTAGAGAAGATACCATCAAGATTCTTGAGAGCTACAGCTACCCTGGCAACGTTCGTGAGCTTAGAAATATTATCGAGCGTGCCACTCTTCTTGAAACCTCAAATTTGATAAGGCCGGCAAGCCTGCCCGAGGAACTCAAGAAGAATGCCGATGTTGGTTACGTTTCTTTTGACAGTGTTGAAAATAAGCCATGGCAGAAGGCCGGGTTCAGTTTCAAAGAATATATAGATTCAGTCGAAAAGAAGATCGTAGTCGATGTGATGCATGAAGTTGAGGGCAAGAAGAGTCGGGCGGCCGAGATTCTCGGATTGACACGCTTTGCTTTGCGTCATCAGCTGAAAAAGCACGATCTCGAATCAGATTGATGATAAACAATCAGTAGTTTGTTGCCGAAAGAATTGTGTTTCCGATAATAATGTGTTAATTTTGCACGTATGTACCATGAGTGCAATTTTTGCACTACTACAGGTAGAGTATAGAGGTAATTCAGAGCAGTGTTGGTCAGGGTTTAGAAGTGGCACGAATTATGCTAACAAGTATCTAGTAATCTTATCAGGCGAGTAGAAACAGCAATGATATCAGAATTACTTCAAGACAGTTTTATTGATCTGCAGATGGATGTGTCCGACAAGGTGACCGCCATTGACAAGCTCTCCGGCATGCTGTGTGGGTCTGGCAGAGTCAGCGATCATACACATTTTGTCAGTGCTGTGCTCGAACGCGAAAAACTTGGCAGCACCGCTATTGGGGCAGGCATTGCAATTCCGCATGCCCGTGCCAATACCGTTAACGAAGTTTCGATCGCATTTGCCCGTTCAGGACGCGGAATAGATTTTAATTCTGTCGATGGCGATCCGGTTCACCTGATTTTCCTTCTTGCTGCGCCGGTAGAATCTGGAAGCCTTTATCTTAAGCTTCTTGCCAGGATTTCCCGGTTGCTGCGCTACCAGGATCTCATTGAAGACCTGAAAAAGGCCACTACCAAAGAAGAAGTCATCAAGATTATTGCCGCAAAAGAATGATACCCTTCATGGGTGAGGCAGGATGAAACCATGAACAGCGGGCGTCAGGACGAACTTTCTCTGCATATGCGTATTCCGGCTGATCGATGCTATCTCGGAAACGCTTTGCTGACGCTTGATGGCATCTGTGACCATTTTCTGGTCAGTGATGATTCAAGATCCCGCATTCGCAACGCTCTCGAAACTGCTCTCACCGGTTCTATCGATCTGTCCTATCGAAAGGCATCAGGTTTGTTTGACTTGAAATTTTCAGTATTTAAAGATAAGCTGCAGATAACTGTAGAGGATTTCATGTTGAACGAAGAACCTGATGGCCCTGCGGCTGAAAGAAACGATCCCAGCCCTGAACAGATGCGTCAAAAGCTCGACCCGGTTGCGGTACTCACAGATGGTTTCAAAATTCTCCGCGAAGCCGGGCGTCATTCATGTTATTCCATGCAGTTCAATCTTGTACTGGTGGAATGATTGATGAATGACAACAAAGCGAATGAAAATAGAACCATAAATGGCGAACACACGTTTCTTCTTCTGAAACCGGATGCCGTGCAACGCGGCATGCTTGGGCGCATCATTACCCGTATCGAAGAAAAGGGCCTCAAAATTGTGGCAATGAAAATGGTGCAGGTTAGCCGTGAACAGGCAGCCAGGCAGTATGAATGCCACTATGGCAAACCATTTTATCCTTCTCTTGTTGATTTTATCTGCTCTGGCCCCTCTGTAGCAATGATTATCGAAGGACGCGATGCGATTTCGATCTGCCGCCGGATGATGGGTGCCACTGCCCCCGAACAGGCTATTTCAGGCACTATCAGAGGTGACTATTCCCTCGATGTGAAGCACAACCTTGTGCATGGTTCAGACTCGGCTGAGAGCTTTGCCCATGAATCAGCCATTTACTTCAACAAAGAAGATATTATCGATTATTCTCTTGAACTTGAGCGCTGGATATACTACTCTTAACGCCGTTCAGCATTCCGTAAAAAACCCCGGAAATGACATTTTCGGGGTTTTTTGCAGCCTGATTACAGAGGTTATCCGTGCCAGAAGTCAGACCAAAGCTTTTCAGAAGGGTTGTCAGAACCGTTTTATTTCTGATGGTTGTTTCTGCCGCCCTGCTGGCTGCAGCTATTTATTCAGACAGATTTGCCGCTGAAGTTATCAAAGCCGGTGTCAATCTTGCTGTGGCAGATGGTCAGATGCGAATCACCATCGATGAATTCTCCGGTAATCTGGCTTCGGGAATGCGGGTAAAAAAGGCCCGTCTGGTCAGACGCAGCCCTCCCTTTGAAGTTTCAGTCAGCGATCTGGTTGTTGGAGTTAATTTTAACCGCATATTGAATGGCGGCGTGTTTTCACTATCTGGAAAGGCGGGTTCGGTTGAACTTGTCGGGCTTGACGGGGTCTGGCTGCCTTTGCGTGATTTGCCGGCTTATCATGGTCCTGCCTGTTTTGCAGCTATTCCCGGAAATGTGGAAATTCATGATTTTGCCGTTGCATCGATGCGGATCACTCCGCATGCAGGCTTGCCAGGTTCAATTTCAGTGAACAGTTGCCGAATATATCCCGACGCTGAGTCTGAGACGCATCGTCTCGAATTCGGCTTTGCCGGCTTCTGGCACGGGGCTCAGATTGCTTCTGGAAGCCTCAACGGCACGATACGTCAGAGGCAGAAACGTTTTGAAGGCAAGGCACAGCTGGACTTTGCCGGGCAGAATATTACCTCTGAATTATGTCTGCAGCAAAAGCGCCGCCAGAACGAAATCAGCGGTTATATCGCTTCAGCCAGTATCGATCTTGCAAAGCTTTCACACTGGTTGAGTCCACTCTGGCAGAATTCTCTGCCATTCGGTTTCGATGGCACCATGGATTGCACCGGTTCATGGCTTTTCAATTCTGAGCTCGGGTTTCTCGGCAATCTTTCCGGGCATTGTGAAAAGCTGCGAATCGTGGCGCTTGGTTTCTATTTTGCCCTGGTTGAACTCAATGGTACCTGGAAACTGTTTGACGGCAATCTGAACTTCTCTGATGGCGGCAGTCTCTTTGCCGGGTTTCCGGCGACTCTTTCCGGCGCTGTCGAGTCGATCGCCAGCCCGGAAAGAAACTGGCGACTCAGTTTTGTCTGCCCCGCCGTTGATTTTGCGAGTCTTACCAGCCGGCTGCCCTGGGGGCTCAAATATGGCTTTTCACTGCCGGACCTCGCTGGTTCTGCGTCAGTCAATTTAGCTCTGGCCGGAAAGACCCCTGATATTGCCTGCCGTCTCAATACCGATTGCCTGACGTTTGCGGAAGGTAAGAACATGCATAAAGTTACCGGCCATGCCGAATATTTATGCACCGGACCTGGCAGCAGTTCCATCGAGCTTGCTTTCATGGCAGAATCTTCCCGCCTGGCGCCATTGTTTTTTCGAAGATTCCACAGTTCCGACGGTAATCTTTTTGATCGTCTGCCGACCGAGCCCTGCACCTTTCAGTGGGAACTCTCAGGTTCGCCACTGCTCAGGCAGCAGTTTAAGGGACAGTTGAATGCCGGTTCCCGCAAATCAGTCGGCGTCGATGGTATCTGGCATGCAGGCATTGGTCATCTGAATGCTGAGTTGGTCGATCTCGACAGTCCCAGGTCGTTTTCAGCCGGTGGAGTGCAGTTTTTAGACCTCATTCTGGCAAGATAAAAAAGCTCCGGAGACTTTTCCGGAGCTTTTGCTCATAATCTAGAAGTGAATCTCGTCAGCGGTTGAGTTTTCTGACTCTTGCTTCGACCTGCTGAAGATTTACACCCTGCTGCTGCAGAAACCCTTCGAACCAGGCGGTGTTGACGCCATAGGATTTCAATTCGCCTCTGAACTCAACCACCAGCTGCTGCAGCTGAACCATGTCGTTGACTTTCAGGCGGGGTTTGCTCGACATATACTGCATCGATTTGAGATTGTTGAGAGCGCTGTTAATCGCACTGGCAAATTCATATCTGGTGACGCTGTCGGTATATGTGAACGGGAAAGTGTTGAGAATGCCGCGGTTTGCGATATGCCGCATCGATTTAAAGGCCCAGTGTTTTGCCGGAACAAAGCTGAATGAACCGCTGGCCTGTGAGCCGCGGACACCAGCGCCTGCCGGGCTGGGGCCAACTTTGCTGTCAACCAGAGGGATATAGAATGAAGCGTCTGCTTCAGCTGATTTCTGGGTAGTGAGAAACTGCTGTTTCGAAGTGGTGGCTGTGGTGGAAAACTGCCATGAAAACCTCTGTGACAGCTGCTCGCCCATCTTGCTTCGTATCTTGTCGCTGACGATGACTTTGTAATCAGTTTTAGCGTCGAGAGGCGAAGTCGGTTCAAAGATGGCGCGGTTCTGCTGGCGGTCGTAAGTCACTTTGCCTTCGACACGTACCTGATTGCCGAAAACCGAGATATTGATATTGTTGACAGTTCTTGGATCGGCCTGTTCTGAGAAGTGAACGGCAATTTTGGCTTTGCGGGCGACATTGTTGGCATCAGCGCCTGGGAAAATCGAAGTGACCTTGAAATCGCTCAGATTATTCTGGGCTTTTGCTGGTCGAGTTCTGACGGTGCGGTCTGCTGGAGCCTGCAATGATGATGTCATGGCGACATCGCGGGGGCTGCGGGTGGCTCTGTTGTTGGCAAGTCGTGATGACTGCTGATCTGGAGCCATCTGGCTCATTGCTGCCATCGGGTCTTCGTAACTGCCTTCGAATGACTCGATCTCGGCGGTTTCGCCTTTGGGGCTCACCTGAGGCTGCGCAGCATATTGTGGTGCCGCTGTCGGTGAGGTAGTGGTAAACATGGCGTTGATACCGCTTCTGATTGGGCGGCCGAAAGTGTCGGTAATGCCCTGGGTGACGATGACGCGATAAGTTTTGTTGCTGTCGAGAAGCCCGACTGGAGTAAGTGTCGCCTGCTTGTTTCCTTTGAAGTAATGAATTCTGGCCGGAACCGGGCCAAAATCGTCTTCGAGTCTGAAGGTGAATTCGTTGAGGGTGTCAGGCATGATTTCTGTACTGAAAGCGATGGTTACCGGCTGGGTAAGGTTGGTTATTCTGGTGCCGTTCTGTGGGGCAAGGCCGACTACCTGTGCGGGTTCTGCAGGTGTCTGGCTGATCATTTTCGCGGCAGCTGGTCTAGGTGCTGCTGATGATTTGATTGGCCTTGCCTGTGCGGTGCTGGGGGTCTCGTCGGGATAGAAGGGATTGTCGATTTCCGCAGCACTCTGCTGTCTTACCGGAGTTTTCGGTGCCGGCATTTCTTCGATCTCATTCAGGCTTACCGATGGCTCAGGCTCTCCGGCACTGGCGATGGTGAACGGAATCAGAGTCTTTTTGCGTAACCGGCTGCCTGTAGTTGATGCCAGCGTCTTTTCTACCGCGATGGCATAGGCCGCTCCAGATTTGAGGGCGCTTCTGGGGCTTACTGTCAGGGTTTTCATGTCGCGTGACAGTCGGTAGTCGACGCCGACAGGGCGGTTATCTTCGAACAACTGTACCGGCGCACTCTTTAAGGTGACGATGTCTATTGGCTCCGAAAAGGAGATTTCCATCGGCATGTCAGGTCTGATAGAGCCGGAACCCATGTTGGCGTTGGTCAATTGCAGAGCATTGGCGGCTGCCTGGTCATCCGACTGGGAAGTGGCAGCGGATGAAAGCGCTGGAGTCTGACTGTTGCCTGCGCCGGCGGTCTGAAAACTCCAGACTTTTTCGGAGGTGCGGCCAAGACCATCTAGATAGCTGAGCTGGGCAGTATAAGTTTGTCCGGTATTCAGGGGCTGTTTTGATTTGAACATTACCTGCCGGGCTGACGGATTGTAGAACAATTCGCCATCAATAGGTTCTGTTCCGTGAAACAGGCTGAAATTGACACTTTGATAGAATGACTGGTTGACTGCTCCGCCAAATTCTACGGTCAGCGGTGTTTCGGGTGACACCCCGGTGGCCATGTTGCCCGGAAAGTGTTTTGCAACATTGATGGCAGCAGTTTCTGCCGCATAGCTGGTTCTGTCCAGCGCTGCAGCGACGGGCGAACTGTTGCTGATTGCGGCGGCAATGGCGCAGAAGACGGCCGCCCTTTTCCAACGGTTCATAGTTTACCTCCTCAAGCTAATGCTCTTCAGGTAATTAATCGGCTGCCGCGCCGCATAAAATTAGCTGTTTATTTTTCGGTTCTGATATTGAATCTGACGAGAAATTAAACCTGTCTGAGTATCTGGCTGGCTTGAAAGGTTTGGTGTCTCAGGTTGAAAAAAGTTGCTGGACATGATAATAATAGTGGTATCGAAAAAGTCAGCCGTATTTTTGACTGATTGAAGGAGACTCACACATGGGAACGGATGTTGCAACTTTTGCCAGACAGCTCAGAGAAGATGGTATAGAAGCCGCAAAGGCTGAAGCCGCCAAAATTCTCGCCGATGCCCGAAAAGAAGCCGAAAAGATTGTTAATGCCGCTCGCACTGAAGCAGCCGGCATTGAGAAAGAAAGTCAGAACCGGATTCAGCAGAACCGGCGGCGCTCAGAAGACGAATTGAAGCTGGTCGCCCGCGATCTGGTCAATGTCTTCCGCAAGCGCATCGAAGAAACAGGCGCAAAATTGCTGAAAGGCAAAGTTGCCGAAGGTTTGAACGACAAGGAAGTTATTAAAACGGCGATAGTTGAGCTTCTTAAACATCAGCAGCCTGGCCAGAACTGGGAGATCGCTCTTGGCGACAAACTGGCCAGATCGCTTGCCGAAACGGTTGTGGCTTTGTTCAAAGAAAAGGGTGCGGCCGCCATTCTTGCCGGCGACCTGAACAAGGCTGGTTTCGAAATGCGCGCCGCAGGCGGCAGCGAAGTGTTCGAGGTAACCGAAGATTCGATCACCGAAACCTTCAGAAAGCTTCTGTCTCCTGAGCTCAAGAAGCTTCTTACTGCCTGATCAAAGGCGGAGAACCCCCTGTGTCAGGTAATTTATTCTATCTTTTAACCATTCTTCCCGTTTTGCCGGCGACTGCCGGCGACCCTGTTCCGGTCGATGACGCCATGGCGCGTATTCGCGACGAAGGCGACGGGCGCCTGCTCTTTCTCGCCGACCTGCTTGAAGTCGAAGCCGAAATCGAGCGCTGCGGGTTCAATTTTTTCGTTCAGGGAAACCATGATTATCGCCCGCAGCTTTCAGCGCTTTTGCCTGAATCTTTCGTTCAGACGTTCCTTTCTTTCAGCGACAGCAGCGAGGCAGACTGGCTTACCAATGTTTATGCCTCATGGTTCGAGCTGTTTATGAATACCAGCCGTAGAACAGGTTCTGGCTTTCTCGGTTTCTGGGCTGCCTGGGAATATTCACTTCGCACTTTGCTGCGCCTCGAACGGTCGAAGGCTGCCGGCCGCAGCGCTGCAGAGCTTGAAAGCATGATTCCGGAGTTCATGAAAGATGCTTTTGATTCTGAAAC
>CAZPCO010000056.1:0-3900 GCA_964585025.1 uncultured bacterium
CCGGCCAGCTGACACCTTTGCCACTGATGGCGATTTTTTCGCGTACCGGTTTCCAGCTTTTCAGGTCAATGCCGTCGCGGCCTTCACTGCCGCCGTTGTGACTGATTATGCGGGCTTTAAGAAGTTTTTCGCCATCAACCCCCGCTTCTTCGTTGTAAATGATTTCAAATGGGTTTTTGCAGGTATCGGCAGCTGAAAGCTGACTGCTGATCAGTTTGAATGCGCGGCTTTTCTGACTGCCGCCACTGAGTGCTGAAGCTGCAGCACCTGTCTGGGCAGTCGCACCTTCGCCAGCCGGTTCGGCTTCGATGATGACTTCCACTTTGAAAAGATTGTCGCCGGCCCGGGCATCTGGAGATATGATCGGTGGGTCGAGAATTACCGGTGAAGAACTGACGGTGCCATCTGCATCGACCACTGATCCATGGTCAGGCGTTATGCCTTTCTGCCGATTGATCTGTGCCAGCTGTTTGAGTCTGGCAGCCAGTTCTTTCTGGAAATTCTCTGGCTGAGCCGGAACAATCTCGTCATTTTCTGCCAGAAGCCAGGCGGGAAGCTCTTTGGGCTCTTCGCTGCCAATAGATTCTGCAAACGGCAGGCCTTCGGCTGCCAGCAGGTAATCACCGGCGGTCGGTAGCCTGAAAACCGCAATCAGGCGAAGTTCTTGCCCGTCAGGGACGACTGAGTCATTGTTAATGGCAAACAACAGCTGTCTGTTGATACTGTCCGGATAAATACGGATCTGGTTGCCATCGGCTTCATTTTTGCCTGAAAAATTCGCCATTCCTTTATGCCCGGCTTTGTTTACGGCAGTTTTTATCATGCGCTCACCGGGTTTCAGTGCGAAATCCTGGTTTTTCAGATCAGCGCGGCCAAGAAAGAGAAGTTTATCGACTTTTGTGGCTGCACCGTCGGCAATATCTGCGATGGTGGCATCGACGACATACCAGCTGCCCTTTTTGCCGTTAATTGCTGCAACTGGGCCATGAGCATTCAGTTTGAGTTTCAGCCCGTTACCTTCAGCGTTCCATTGTCTTTCGACTGGATTTTTCGTTGCCTGATCAGCGTGATCGAGACTGATATAACAATCATCACCTTTCAGATCGATTCCGAGGGTTCCAGAGGCTGTTGCTGCCAGTTCTGCGGGCAGCAGAAATGCCTGTCTGAAGTAATTTTTCGATCCCGGGGCCAGTCGAATGCGATCGAAGAATCCGTCGGGCAGAAGACTGGTGACCCGTGAAACCGGACACCTGACCGGCCCGTCTCCGGTCGGAACGGACAAATACATTCTGGCTGACGGGTCAATGTCGAGAAGGGCCTGTACCTGTGATTCAATGCAGCCTTCAATCAGCCGCCAGACAAGATGCCTGCCGGCAGTCGCTCCAGCCAGTGGCGAAACCACATCCTTGCAGCCGGTCAGGCTGACGGAAAAAGCGTTGCCCAGTTTGCCGGCCGGTCTGGCCGGTAGGGCTGTGACATTAATGGCGAGTGGTTCCATCGTTCCGGCGATCACCATGCCCGCATGGCCGTAGTTTATGTCGAAGAAGTCGAGTGATCCATTGCTCAGCCCATCTCCATCAGAAACGACAAAGGCCAGGCTGCCTTTGGAAGGTTGGCCGGCAAAGACTGTAAGAGAGTTACTGCCAAAGCCGCAAAGTGAATTTTCAAGCAGCCAGGTTGCCGGTGAAACTGCGGTCGGGGCGTCAGTATTCCAACGCAGAAAGAGATGGCGACGCAGATCATCGATTTTATACGGAGGAATTGCTTTGATTATTCTGGCGCGTTCTTCTGGTTTGCTCAGCCATTGGGCCGGGTGTTGTCCGCCATCCGGGTAGATGGCCACGTCCTGTTCGGGAAGAATGTTGGTCAATTCTACTGAGAAAACCGCGAATAATTTGCCTTTCGGGGCCTTAACTCCGTTCAGATCTTCGTGTAATGACATTCCGTTGATATGGAAACTGCAGGCATCGTTCTGCGCTTTAATGTCGAGATTCAATGCTATTCTGGCTCCTGCCTGGCCTGATTTTTCAACCGCCGGTATGACAGGGCTGCCGGAGGCAACAGAACCGTTCGACGCAATTGCCGTTGTAGCGATATTGTCTGCCTGCGTGTCTGCCCTATCAAATGAAATCTGCAGACTGTCGATGGCTTCACGAGTTTCGGAAGCTGCGTTTGCAACAGGAGGCAGGGCAAACAGGCCATTGCCTGAAACGGCCAGTGGTTGCGCCCCGGCTACCGGCATCTGCCAGACCAGTTCTACGGGTACATGGCTGTCGTCGACAGGTTCGCCCGCTTTTGCGAGCAGTCGGTCTATTGTGCTGTTGAGCGCGGCAAGATTCTCGGCAATGATTGCTTCACCGCCGCATTTTTCAGCTGTTTCAACAAATGGAGCGGCTCCGTTTCTGCCAACCATGCCAATCCACATCGAAAAAATATTCTCATCCTTCATGCGGTTCAGCAGGCGGTTGAGTTTTTCTTCTTCTGCTTTATTGCTGCACTTGACGGCTTCGTCGGTTAAAAACAGCATGTAGCGTCGATTTGAAGGTATGCCAAGCATTGCTTCGAGGGCAACTTCCAGGGCTTTTGCAATATTGGTGCCGCCTCCGTCCTTGAAGGCGGCAATGCCGGCGTGGGCGCGGGCGCGATCTGCAGTAGCAGTCTGGGTGATTTCGGTTTTGGCGTCAAAATCAAGTATCTGCAAAAGCGCATCTGAAGGCAGCAGACCGCACATGGAGTGCAGTGTTTTGCGTGCTGTTACCCGCCTGCTTCCTATGACACCGCTTTCGAGATTGCTGGCCATCGAACCGCTGGTATCGACGCAGATGCTGATTACTGGTCTAATTCCAATGCCCGATTTCTGCGGGCGCCGGTATGTCAGTAGATATTCGCGGGCTACGGTAGCTTCAAGACGAGCAAATACATTGCCGAGATTCTGTTCGTCAGCATTCTGAAAAATTCCGCCCGACAGATCTGCCAGGCGTGCGAGGGTGGCAGAATCTGCACCCGAACCAAATCCAATGGTGAAGATTGGAGTCTTCGCCGCTGTCACTCGAGTCAGCATTTCCTTTTCTGTTGCTTTGCTTCCGGGGCCGGTATCGTTGTGGTTGGCGTCAAACCCGTCAGTAAAAACAACCAGCGCAGGTCTTGGCGACTGCTTTAATTGATCCAGGCCGAGAATGATGCTGTCACGCAGTGCCGTAGCTCCATCCGCTTTGATGGCCTTGACAGCTTTGATCAGTTCGTTGCGTGAGCCGGCTTTAATAATTTTTGGTCTGGTATCGAAGTCGATCACACTGACAATCGCATTGTCAGGCAGGCTTTCGATAAAACTTACCGTTGCTGCGATAGCCGATTTCATGCTCTTTTTCATCGACCCAGAACTGTCGAGCAGTAAAACCAGATGCAGCGGAGTGTCTGACTGTCTGAGGTCGATGATCTCGCCGTTGAGAAAACGTTCATGAATCTGCAGTTGACTGATTTCCGGCGTCGAAGAAGAAAGGCCGGCGGGCAGGGCGAAACGGCACAATGCCAGATCCTGCTCGGAGCCCTGGTTGACGTTGCGAATTTCGAGACGACGAACAGTGCTGCCGGAGTTGCCGCTGAGATCCAGTTCCGGAGTTGAAGACCATTCTACTGTGGTTCGGCCACCGCTGTTGACCGGAATCAGTCTGGCATTTTCCTTGCCTTTGCCGGCTCTGCTGAGAGACCAGTAACCGGCCGGGAGTCGGAAAATGACATCACCGCCAGGCGTGGCGATACCTTTATCCATACCCTTTTTGAAGTCTGGATGCTTGATCTGAAATCTTTCGGGACTTGCAGTCACCTGAATGCCGCAGGTGCTTTTAACTATAAGCTCTCCAAGCTGGTCTCCAGGTGTGAATGGCGTCAGGGGTGACAGCT
>CAZPCO010000056.1:3910-12144 GCA_964585025.1 uncultured bacterium
AAGATAAACAGAGCAGGAAGCGCTCTTTCCAGACAGTTTAACGTCGTAATCTCCAGGCAGCTGGGTCAGACGGTCCAACAGTTGCTCGAAGCCATCACTGGCATTGATGTTTTCGGAGAAGCGCGCTTCGTAAATTGCTCTGCCAACCTTCATTTTGGCCGAAAATTCCAGATTGAGGCGTTCGTCTGGAGAGCTGAAGAATACTCTTAATGCTGAGAACCGGTTTCCCTGATGGGTGAAATTCAACTTAACCGGTTTTTTGTCGAGCGTTCCCTGCCAGAGCAGCTCCCCGGACAGGGAATGTGTCATCAGAATCAGCAGTAACAACGAAATGAACAATGGCCTGTATGATTGCTTGTGCAAGACTTAACCTCTTATCAGCATTGGATTTCTCCCGCCGATAATATCATCATCAACAGTATTTAACAAAGGCTGAAAAAATGATCGCCAATTATGTTCTGTTTATTTCAACACAGATAAACACTGATGAAATCTCAGGTCTTGTCGGAACCGTTCCAGCTTGCGTGAAAAAACTGACCGCGTGGCCGATCGATTCGTTCGTAGGTATGAGCACCAAAATAGTCGCGCTGTGCCTGCAGAAGATTGGCCGGTAGACGGTCACACCGGTAACTGTCGTAGTAATTCAGCGCGGAACTCATAGCCGGCACCGGAATACCACAGTCTATCGCGATTTTGACCACTTCGCGCCAGCTGTGCTGTGCATCTTCAAGCGTTTCCTTGAAGTCTGGGGCAAGCAGAAGATTTGGCAGGGCCGGATCGTCGAGAAATGCATCGTTGATCAGGTCAAGAAATCTGGCTCTGATAATACAGCCGCCCCGCCACATCAGGGCGATCTGACCGAAATTGAGTTTCCAGGCATATTCGGTGGCTGCCGCCTTCAGAAGACTGAACCCTTGAGCGTATGAGCAGATTTTGGCGGCGTAAACAGCCTTTTCAAGATGATCGAGAAGTGTCTGACGATTGCGGTTGTACCTGCCAAACGGCCCTTTAAGAAGCCCGGCCGCATTGACACGTTCTTCTTTGATAGCTGAAAGACTGCGGGCAAAAACAGCCTCAGCTATCTGCGGAATAGCGACGCCGAGATCCAGGCCTGCCTGGGAAGTCCATTTGCCGGTGCCTTTCTGACCCGCAACATCTAGAATCATGTCTACGGCAGGCTTGCCGGTTTCCTTGTCGGCTTTGGCCAGAATGTCAGAAGTGATTTCGATCAGGTAGGAATCGAGTTCTCTTTGGTTCCAGTCAGTGAAGACATTACTCATTTCGAGCGCAGTCATGCCGAGAGCCTGCGACATTATATGGTATGCTTCGCAGATCAGCTGCATGTCTCCGTATTCGATGCCGTTATGAACCATTTTGACAAAATGCCCGGAGCCATCAGGGCCAACCCATTCACAGCAGGGAATTCCAGCCTCAACTTTGGCAGCAATGGTCTGGAAAATTTCACGGATTGCCGGCCAGGCAGCTTCATGACCGCCAGGCATGATCGACGGCCCATTTCTGGCGCCTTCTTCACCGCCAGAAATGCCGGCACCGACAAAGTGAATGCCTCTGGTCGCAGTTTCTTTGCATCGGCGCATCGTATCCTGGTAATGACTGTTGCCGCCATCGATGAGAATATCGCCTGGCTCAAGAAGCGGAATCAGCGCTGTCATAACTTCATCGACCGGTTTGCCGGCTTTGACCATGAACAGGATGCGTCTGGGCTTTTTGAGGCAGACAGCCAGCTTGACCAGACTGTGGCAGGCGATGAAATCGCGGCCTTTGCCACGGCCTTCAATGAATTCATCGACTTTGTCTGCGGTGCGATTATAACAGGCGACAGTAAAACCGTTCTGCTCCATGTTGAGCATCAGGTTTTCGCCCATCACACCAAGTCCGATTACTCCGATGTCTGCATGTTTGCCCATTTTCCAACCTCCGCGAAGAACTTGACGATCTCTCCCTGTGAGCAATCTGATACAAACACGTATCTCTCTATCGATACCCTTTAATTTCAGTGACTTAAATTATAACAGAACGCGATGGTAAAATCTGCGAAAATCTGCATGAAACGACGAATATACTGAAAAGAAGTATTCGGCCTGAGAATCTGACGAAATTCCGGTTCTGCAGAACTGCAGCAAAGAAGAACGGCGTGGCAGCCGTTTCTAAGGCAAATTATTCGCAAATTGCGATGTATAATGACAAAATCGAAGTATTCCGATGTTCGAACGGCTCTGTTATTATCTGGTTTGTAAAGTTGGATTAGACTTCGCAGCAAAGGATGAAACCGCATGAAAATCTCGCTGGCAGAAATCTGGAAAGTGAAGCTTGGTTTAAGGCAGCACCCTGAAGGTGGCTGGTTTGCTGAGGTTTATCGCTCCAGCGGAACAATATCCGGCGAAGCATTGCCCGAGCATGCTGGTGCCAGACCTTTCATGACCTCCATATATTTTATGCTGACTGCTGGTGAGGTATCACGCCTGCATCGTTTGAAATCCGATGAAATCTGGTATCATCATGCCGGGGGTAGTCTCGTGGTTCACCAGATCGATGCGACCGGGAAATATTCGAATACGATTCTCGGACAGAATGTTGCAGCAGGCGAAAACCTGCAGGTAATAGTTCCCGCAGGTGTGTGGTTTGGGGCAACTCTTAACGATGGCGACGCCACGCTGGTCAGCTGTGCTGTGGCTCCCGGGTTTGATTTTGCTGATTTCGAACTGGCAGAACGCCGGTCGCTCATTGCAGTATTTCCGCAGCATGCTGCCCTGATAGAAAGTCTGACCGTCTAATTCTGGTTGATGTGCCAGTATGGGTTGTTGATGTTCTGGTTTGCGACGGCGCTTGAGATCGTAGTCGTGAGTTCGAAAAAATTGCGACCGCCGCCTTTGTCTTTAAGATCGGCGTCAATTATCAGAGTTACCAGCAGCATCGGTATTTCCGGTTTTAGAGGGTGAGCATACAGTTCGAACCTGGCGCCGCGAATATCGCTGAAAACCTGTTCTTTGCCGGCAGCGGAACGAACCAGACATTTTCTAGCCCCATCCATGTGATAGTTAACTTCTTCCACCTTGGGTAATGCTGCTGTTTCAGGGGTTTCGTAAAGATGTCTGAAAAAGTGAATTTCTGAGTCAGCGATCACGACGGGAACAGCATTGCCGGTTTTGTTGAAAGCTTTGGCTTCAACCACCGGATTGCGCATTGCCTTCTTTTTCTGTTCGATGGTTGCTGCGTCTGCAAAGACCGGGGCAGCGCAGCGGAAGTCGCGACGCAGATAATTTATTGCATGTCTGGCACCCTGCAGTTCCTGAAGGTCGACTGAACCGCGGCTTCTCTGCATATTTATATAGGTGAATACCTTGTATGACATGGTCAGCAAAGCTGAAACCAGCATCATGCCGATCATCGCCTCAACAAGAGTGAACCCTCTGGACTTTCTGGTCATCAATAAAACTCGCTTTCGTCGAAAAGCAGGGTGGCAAGAGACAGTTTGCGCATTCTGTCGGGCTCTGCCCCTATCGAATCGATCCGTTCCGGGGTTTTGCCCTCGTTCCAGAAAACATCTACCGATACTTTGCGGAGAAAACGGGAACCGCCGCCGCTATTGACCTGCTCAAGCCTCACCTTGCGATAAAACCAGGCGTTATTGTACTGTTCCGGGTATCTTTTAGTGGCAGGTTGCCAGGCAGAGCCGCTGTGAACCGGGATTTTCACAGAATTGCGGGTGGCGGGATCTACCATGGAACCGTCGAACATCTGAATTTTGGCAGGAGTCAGCTCTGACTGAGGCATTGACTGAATGAGTTCAATCGTTTCCTGAGCTATCTGCAGCGCCCGCAGATAGTTTCCGGCTTTGCTGGTTTCGACTCTGGTTGTCGAGGCAAACCAGATCAACCCCCCGAAGAAAACGACGCTGATACTCAGAGCCACGATGATCTCAACGAATGAAAAGCCGTTGCGAAATTTCATTGTTTGCCTCCGGGGCTGCTTTCGGCAGGACTTTCTCTCGACAATGTTGCGATTCCGGCGATCTCTTTCTGAGCCGCAAAGGCTTTTAAATCAGCATCACGCAATTGTTTGATCATGGCCAGGGCATTTCGGGTTGATTCTGGAGCTTGAGGAACCAGGTAATCAACCGGTAGTTTGTGAAAATCTAGAGCAAAGGCCTGATTGCTGGAAAACAATTCAACCGGCAGACTGTCGAACGATGGTTTGACCTGTTTTCCGGAAGCTTTCTTCGGTCCCATGAGGTTTGCCAGTTTATCTCCGTCAGAGTTGCCTGTGCTGGCCTGGGTCGTGTTTTCGACGACTTTGTTATCTCCGGGTTTTGTCAGCGATCTGATGATTTCTGGAGCACGCCGCGAGATATAAGGTGCGGCGATAACCAGGGTCAGAATGAATGAAGCGGCAGTGATTTTTATGAACAGAGCTCGCAATGATCGGTTATTCAGCATGGTAATCGACCGCCAGCAGTGATTTTGTTTCGCCGATGCTTACCCTGACCGGGTAATCTGGAAAATAGAGACCGGGATTGTGGACAATTTTGAGATGCCCGCCAGCCGGCATGTTGCGAAGCTCAAACAGGTTGTCGACAATCAGATTGCCGTAGATGTTGGCGCTTTTCTGTTCGAATTCGATGCCGCCTTCTGAAGAAGCCGCTGTTGAGGAATTATCGCTGAAGCAGGTAGTGGCAGCCAGTGATGCATAAATATTGGCTTCATTGCCGTCGCAATTAAGGTAGAATCTACCCCCCATCAGATATATTCCAAGGGAATCATTCTGTATATCGATCGGCGCAAGGTTGCCAATCTGACATGAACCATCGAGCAGCACGATACGCCCTTTGCCACGGTATCTGGCGACTGAAGACAAGTTCAGAGACTTGGCGTTCGGGTTGGTTATCAGCGAGATACCGTCGAGATCAAGAGTTCTTTTGCCATCGATACTTTTTACACGATTGGTGATGAATTCGTCTGGACTCTGATAAAAATGGGCGATGCTGCGCAGCGATTCGTCGAAGGCTGGAAAAACGTCATAACCTTCTATGCCGCTGCGAACTGCGGTTGGCGATTTTGCCGGCGTCGCTCCGGCGCCGAAAAAGAAATTGTTGATTGAAAAATGTTCGACCGGCATCGACATCAGCTGGTCAGTTCTTTTGTCGACCGGTGTAGCCAGCTTCTTGCCCGAAAAAGTCTCAGCCGGATTTTCGTAATGCATCGGCACACACGGAAACGGCACTTCAAGTGAATTGCCGCCGTGCAGGGTGAAGTTGATCTTGATCTGGTCGACAAAGGCAATTTTAAAAAATCTAAGATACACCGGGCCTTCAATATAGACTGGTATGTCACGCCCTTCGCCAAACATTAAAGGCATTTTACCGCCTCTGACCCTCTGTGGGTTTATGTTTTTTGCTGCCTCAAAGTAATCGGCTATTCCTGAAAACGGGTGTTCATCAGTGAATGATTTGCCGCCATTGCCAATGACGCTTGTATAGTCCGTATAGCCATACTGGTATTTCCAATTGGCCATCAGCGTTGAAACCAGTGAGCGAAATACTTCTGAATTGGCAGGATTGCCGCCGGATTTCTGATAATCTTTGGCGATGACGTAACCGAGTGAGCCTTCGGTGTCGGCATATTGACTGCTTGAATTCACGATTGACTTATATATGGAAACCAGTTCAGGAGTTTTGTGAAAGTCACTGGCAAGGGAGAACGAGCCGGAGATGCCCGCGAACTGGAACGGGGGGATCACGAAAAAAAGATTGCCGTTGCTGGCAGCGGAATGCTGGGTATCAATGGTCTGAAAATTGCCGGGCTGGTAGAAGCCTCCGAGAAGACGGCGATCTTCTCTGAAATCCAGATCAAAGATAACCGGTGGCGTTTGCGCGCTTTTAGCCCCTTGAGGAAATTCCGGGCAGGCTGGATAGGAACGGTTGCCAAAGTAGGCAAACGAATATTTCGTCGGATCATCGGGAGTGATTCCCTGGACGATTATGCGTTTCTCTGGGTGATTCAGTGCTTTGCAGTAAGATTTTACGAAAAGGGCGTATTTGTCGACGAACGGATCTGAGAGATCGACAATTTTGAGATCCCGCCATTCTTTGACCCTTATTTCCGATGGGTTGTCTTTATAGCGGGCTTTGCCGATCAATTCGACATGGCCAATATACGATGGCCTGGCGCCCCCGTTGATTCGTTCGGTGACAATTATGCTGACCTGGCCTGATACTTCGCCGCTTTTGCCAAGATATTCGTCGACGAGTTTGTTGGAGGCAGGCAGCAGCGAAGCCGGAAAATCCGCCTTGAAAACATTTTGGGCGCCCGCTCCCGGGTTTGATTTCCAGAAATTGTGAATGCGGCTGCCTATCTGGCTGTTTCGATCATTTACACTCGACTTGACCAGGGCGAGCATCTCGTTGACCCCAGCCTGAGCAAGCAAAACAACGCGTTCCTGGTCGATGGTTCGGTTCAATTGAACGACTGCGCCGCTCTTGTGGGTGCTCAAGCCGATAATCATTACCATCATCAGCAGCGCGAAGGTGATGACCAGAAACAGTACAAAACCGTTTCTTCCCTGCACTGAAGCGGCAGGTTTCATGAAGACGGTCATCGATCTGGTCTGATTGTTACGCATCTTTTTAACAATATCACTAAATGCTTATGGTTGTCATTGCTGTCGTCTCACTGAAATGGGTGCCAGAAAGCCGTGATTGCGCCTTTGGTCAGTTATCGTCCGGCCTTGTAATACAGATGAAAGCTTTTACTTTGCTGCTCCATGCAGCCCATTCACAAGGATACCTGCGTGCCAGTTCACGATCTTCCAGCCAGCAGGCAAGAACCATGAGTAGAGAAGCGGCGGCCCATAAAAGCCATCCTGATTTCATTCCAAGAAGCATGCCGGCTCCAAGCCCCTGAAATATAAGCGAAAGAGCTATGGGATGTCTGATCAGGGCGAATTCTCCAGTTGTTACAAGACTGCCGGGAGCGGCACCGGCAAGTTCGAATACCGCTCGCCCGGATGAACGGGTACCCAGCAGATGAATTGCCGACCCGGCCAGCGCCATGATGACCCATGACAGGTCGGTTGCGAGCGAAGATTCTGCGTGTTGACGAGCATACTCGACCGCGGGGGTCAGAATGAGTATGGCTGTTGGCAGAAGATTGAGAAGCAGTCTTCGGCCGACGGTTTGAAGGTTGCTGGACTGGTTCTCTGAAGCACAGGAGGCAGGGTTGGCATCGACTGCTTTTGAGAACGCCTCATGGCCACGGGCAGCCTGGCAGCGGTAATGATAGCGTGAATAAAGGGTCAGTGCGACATAAATATACAGTGGAATGAGATTCATTGTTTGGCTCCGACTGCTTTTGACAGGCTGATGATCAAATTTATGTCGAGACTGTCGGTAACTGGTAGGTTTGATGCCGCCATGCAATAGAGCCTTTGACAGGACTCGCCCCGGGGTCAGCCCACTGCAGACCCTTGCGGGTCTGCAGGGTTGTAACCTTCGGGGCGATTATCCAGGTCAGTCTTTATTCTCCCCAGTTGAGACCGGGTTCTGATTTGGCAGCCGGTAATGGTGTATTGTCGACTGCGGTGTTTGCAGTACTGATGATTCCCGATTTGGCGGGTTTGATGGTTTCACTGATGACTCTGCTGATAATGGCTTTGGTGGCTTTGTTGTTAGCGGCATTGGAAACCATTTCACCGGTTTTGGGATTGAGCACCAGGTCGTCGGCTGACCCGATCAGGTCATCTGCGAACGAGCCGGCTATTTTGCCTACGCCCTTGGAAACCACACGGTTGAAAGCTTCCTGAGCTGCTGCTTTGGCAACTTCCTTGCCTGCGATGGTGAGAAACTGTTTGTCATCGGTTATGGCTTTGTCTGCAGCTTTAACCAGGGTGTTGCCGGCTGCTTTGAGAATTGCGGCAGCAATGCCGGTGGCGGTAGCAGCTTTGCCGCAAACCGCCGCAATCGGGCCTGCGATCGGTGCCGCTGGCGGAAAGGCACAAATGACGGTGCACAGGAGGCCGACACCACCGAGAACCATCGAAGCAGTCGACAGGGCACTTGCAGCGTCAAGAAGTGTCTGACCAGCTTCTTTGAGAGCTTTCTGATAAATGCCGAGTGCGGAGGCGTTTTCATCGATACTGCCATAAACCTTGGACGGGTCGGTTTTGGCGGCTTCTTCAAATGAACCGCTCTTGAGAAGATCCATGGTTTTCTGGGCATC
>CAZPCO010000057.1:0-12065 GCA_964585025.1 uncultured bacterium
ACATTCAGAAGACTGCAGAACTGATTCAGGAAATCAGTATTGCCTGTCGCGAACAGAACACCGGAGCTGATCAGATCAACAAGGCTATTCAGCAGCTGGATTCGATTATCCAGCAGAATGCCGGTGCCTCTGAAGAACTTGCCTCTACTGCCGAAGAAATGTCCTCGCAGTCGGAACAGATGCGTTCTGTCATCGCTTTCTTCAAGATTCAGGGTGCAGCGGGTCATCAGGCTGCCAAGGTCGATAGAAAGCCGGTTCAGCGCGCTGCATCCGCAGGCGGGTCGCACGCTCACCATCCGGCCGCTCCAGCCCCGGCACACCATGAAACGCCGGCAAAATCTCTGAAACCGGAAAATGTTACCAAGCAGCAGTTGGCCAAGGGTATCAGCAGTCCGGCCAAAAAGGGTGTTAATCTGAATATGGGCGAAGATATCGACCGGCATGATGCCGACTTCGAAAAGTACTGACATAGGAGGCTACCTGATGTCCACCGATAAGAAAAGTTCTGTCGCAGCTGTTCAATATCTGGCTTTTAAACTTGGAAGCGAAGTCTACGCGGTCGATGTTGCCAAAGTTCGCGAAATCCTTGACTTTCCGCCGATAACCAAAGTTCCACGAACTCCTGAATTCATGAGAGGAGTTATAAATCTGCGTGGCAGCGTGGTGCCGGTTGTAGATATGCGGTTGAAATTCGGTATGAGCATAACCGAAAAGTCGGTCAATACCTGCATAGTAGTCGTCGAAGCGCTTGTAGAGAACGAATTGACGACTATCGGCGCTCTGGCTGATTCAGTGCAGGAAGTTGTCGAGATCGATCCGGCAAATATTGAACCACCGCCAAAAATTGGTTCAAGACTCAAAGTCGAATTTCTCAAAGGCATGGGCAAAATCGGCGAAAGTTTTCTGATGATTCTCGATATTGACAAGGTTTTCTCATCGAATGAAATGATGATGGTTAAAGAGGCCACAATGACCGGAAAAGATCTTGTGGAGCCGGATAAATATCAGGATTGAAATGAGTCTACAGGCAAAGCTTCATGTGGGCGCTGATCTGCCGATGGTCATGACTGAAGATGACTTTCGGCAGATCAGCCATTTTGTCCATGACACGTGGGGCATCAAGTTGCCTCCCAACAAGAAGATCATGCTCGAAGGGCGCCTACGCAAAAGATTGATTCAGCTGCAGATGTCCAGTTTCAAAGAATATTGTGAATATCTGTTCAGTCCTGAAGGTCATGAGCGGGAGCCTCGTGAAATGATCGATCTTGTGTCGACCAACAAAACCGATTTCTTCAGGGAGGCCGAGCATTTCAGATATCTGATTGATCAGACATTGCCTGAGCTGCTTAATGATCGAGATTTCCAGAGCCCGCTGCAGATATGGAGCGCTGGTTGTTCAAGTGGCGAGGAGCCTTATACTCTGGCAATGGTTCTTAGCGATTATGCCGAAGAAAATCGCAGTTTCAAATTCTCGATCTTTGCAAGTGACATCTCTCAGCGCGTTCTGCAAACTGCGATGATGGCGATTTACCATGAAAGCAGAATTGGCCCGGTGCCGCTTGAAATGCGCAAAAAATACCTGTTGCGCAGCAAGGACAGCAATAAGCAGCAGGTAAGGTTTTCGCCTGGCATTCGCAAAATGGTGAGGTTTGCCAGAATCAATCTCATGGATATCGACGAGCAGGTGCATGAAATGTTTCACGTGATTTTCTGTCGGAACGTGATCATTTATTTTGACCGGGAGACCCAGGAAGCCTTGTTGCATAAATTTGCCCACAAGCTTTTGCCGGGTGGATATCTCTTTTTAGGCCATTCTGAGGCCCTGGCGGGAATGCAGGTGCCCTTTCGTTGCGTTGCGCCAATGGTTTATCGTAAAATCTAGATAGCGAGGCAAACATGGCTGATGCAGGCAAGCCTGTCAGATTACTGATTGTCGATGATTCGGCGGTGGTCAGGCAGGTTTTAAAAGATTTGTTGAGCGAAGACCCTGAGATTTCAATCATGGGTGTTGCCGCAAACCCTTTTATAGCAGCAGAAAAAATCAGTGAGGAAATTCCCGATGTCATCATTCTCGACATCGAAATGCCGCGCATGGATGGTTAGACCTTTCTTGAAAAAGTGATGAGCCAGCATCCTATGCCTGTAGTCATCTGCAGCAGCCTTGTCTCGGATGGCTGCGAAACTTCGATGCGGGCCCTGGAACTAGGTGCTGTCGACATCATAGCCAAGCCACAGGTTGGTACCAAGCAATTTTTTGAAGAATCGCGCCTTCGTATCTGCGACATTGTTAAAGCAGCTGCGAGAGCAAAATTGCATCGTCCGGTCAATCTTGAACGGCTTAAAAAGAACAATGCTGATGTAATTCTGCCCAGAGCCAAGCTGGCCACCGTCAAAACGACAGAAAAAGTTATCGTCGTGGGTGCTTCCACAGGCGGAACCGAAGCGTTGCGAATCTTTCTCGCCGATCTGCCGATTGATTGCCCGGCCGTGGTTATAGTTCAGCATATGCCCGAAAATTTTACCGCTTCATTTGCACGCCGGTTGAATGAATTGAGCGCCATTTCGGTTAAAGAAGCGGTCAATGGTGATACGTTATTGCGTGGGCAGGCTCTGATCGCCCCTGGTAACCGCCATTTGCTCGTCAAATCTAGTGGCGCAAGATATTTCGTCGAGGTTCGTGACGGGCCACTCGTTTCCCGGCATCGTCCTTCCGTCGATGTTCTTTTTCGCTCCTCGGCGAGGTATCTTGGCAAAAACGCTGTCGGAGTGATCATGACCGGTATGGGTGATGACGGTGCCAGAGGACTCCTCGAGTTGAAAGAGGCGGGTGCATCGACCATCGCCCAGGATGAAAAAACCTCGGTTGTTTTTGGTATGCCATTCGAAGCGATCAAACTCGGGGCAGCCGATCAGATTCTGCCCCTCGACCGTATAGCCAGAGAGGTTCTTAAAATATGTCTGGGTTGACGGTGCCAAAAATTCATGTAAACATCGGGCAATTGCATGCCTGCCGGGAGAAAGCTGTTCTCAGCACTCTCCTCGGGTCATGCGTGTCGGCATGCCTGTTCGATCAGGAAGCCGGAGTTGCCGGTATGAACCATATTCTGCTGGTTCACAATCCGGATGTTGAACATTTTGACGCCAGCACCCGCTACGGAATTCATGCAATGGAAGTTCTGATCAATGAAATGCTGAAACTTGGTGCCAGAAGAAGCAGAATTCATGCCAAAGCCTTTGGTGGTGGCAATGTTCTGGCGCTTGGCAGTCCTGAAACTATCACTCCTGGTCAGCGAAATGTAGAGTTTCTCCTGAATTATCTACATCTTGAGAATATCCCCTTGTTGGCTTATGATTTTGGTGGACCATGGACCAGAGTCATAGATTTTTATACCGATACTTTCGAAGTTATGGTCAAAAAGACGCAGAAGAAGCTTAGGGACACCACAATTGCCGAAGAAAAACAGTATCAGAAAGCGGTTGTTCAGAATATCGACCATGAAGAAGGTGGCGAAATCACCCTTTTCGATGATTAATCCGGAGTTATCATTATGGTAAACGATCTAAAAAGCGTATTTCGTGAATCGGCGGCCGAATTTCTGCTCGAACTCGAACAGGCGCTTCTGCACCTGAGCAACAATCCGGACGAAATGACGGAAGTCGACCGGTTATTCCGGGTAATGCATACCATAAAAGGGTCTGCCGGGATGGTCGATTTCGATGATGTGGCACGGTTTGCCCACAAACTGGAAAGTGAATGCGACTATCTCCGCCAGGGTCAGTCGAGGGTCACTCCTGATCTTATTCACCTGGCTTTGTGCGCCCATGACTGCATCTCATCGCTTATCGACTCTCACTACGGCGGGGAACCGGTTGATCAGGCTCACCTCGAAGGCATACTGCATAAATTCGCTGAGGCCCGAAAAGCGGCTACTGTCGATAAGAATATCGATGCCCGCAGCCCCGAAAAAACATTGGAACTTCTTCACGACATCGTCAAAGATATGCTGAGCTCTTCAACGGCAGCTAATCGTCTTTCTCTAATTCATAATGCCGGAAAGAAGCTGACCAGGCTGTTTTTTCTGATTCTGATTCAGGGCAAGGAAAGCGTGGCTGAGTTTCTTTCTCAGCTTGAGATTTTTTTCCGCAAAGCTCGCAATACTCATGAAAATATTCCGGGGCCCATTGTCGATCTTGCAGTAGAAATGCTTTCTGAAGCTGAAGAGATGTTCAAAGATTCCGGTGAAATCAATGAGGAAGATTTTGACCCTGACAAACTGCTGCAGGCCCTGCAGCGGCCTCTTGAAATGAATCAGAGACTGAGCGCGTTTGTTGCCGAGGCCGAAACCATTAAAGCCTCGTTACCTGAGGTCAAAAGGAAATATCATATACGGATTAAAGCCTTTGAACGCGGGCCTGGAGCCTTGAGCGGCCCGGACAGATTCGACAAGGTGCTGCGGCGCCTTGGTGAAATCGTGGAGTCGAAACCTGCAGTTGCCGACTCTTCCACAGAAGGTGAGCAGCACCAATGAAAAGCATGAATTATGCAGCTTTGTTTGCCGCGTCCCTTGGTCGTGATGAACTCGAAGAAATTCTGACCCTGATCGCCGGCGAAGGTTCTGAGATCATTGTCGAGGCCGAACCAGACTCCGCAAAAGATTCAACAGAGCCTGAGCCGGTTCTTCCAATCGGTGAAATACTGGTAAAACGCGGTGATATTACTGCTGAAGACCTCGATAAAAGTCTGAAGAAACATAAACCGCTAGGTCAGGAGCTGGTTGAACAGGGAGTTGTCTCTCCAGAAAGCATACAGGCAGCTCTTGTCGAACAGAGCAGGCAGAAGGAAGCACTGGCTCGCCGTGATAAGGTGGAAAAGATTTCCACAATCAGGGTAGCTTCCGAAAAGCTCGACCGGCTATTCAACCTGATTGGTGAACTGGTGACCGTTCAGGAAAGGCTTTCGCAGGTTTCCGGCAAGATACGAAAAGCCCAGCCGGGTGAAATCGAGAACTTGCTGCAGGAATTTGACCTCGAAGGAATATCAGAAGAGGTCAGTCTGCTGACCAATAGTCTGCGCGACAATGCTCTCAGCGTTCGTATGCTGCCTGTCGAATCGACCTTTACCAAGTTCAGGCGTCTGATTCATGATCTGTCTGCCGATCTTGACAAAGAAATCGATCTGACGATGAGTGGAACCGACACTGAAATTGACAAGACGGTTATCGACAAGCTTGATGAACCGCTTATGCATATGATCCGCAATTGCGCCGATCACGGCATCGAAACTCCTGATGAACGACTCGCGGCCGGCAAGCCTCGTCGTGGCACAATTCATCTTTCGGCCGAACATGTTTCTGGAAACGTGGTGATTCATGTTCGTGATGATGGCTATGGTTTGAACCGGGAAAAGATACTGCGCAAAGCTGTAGAACGTGAATTGATCGCCCCTGATGCAAAACTCTCCGATCAGGAAATCTATAAATTGATCTTTCTGCCCGGCTTTTCGACGGCAGCAGAAGTCACCAGTGTTTCTGGCCGCGGAGTCGGCATGGATGTCGTTAAAAAGACAATCGAAGAACTCAGAGGCTCGGTTGAGATTTTTTCTACCCCCGGGCAGGGAACGCAGATAGATATCATTCTGCCGCTGACTCTTGCAATTATCGATGGTCTGCTGGTGTCGATTGACAATCGCTCTTTCGTCCTGCCTTTGAGCGTCGTTGAAGAATGTGTCGAGCTCAACCAGGAAGAAACCCGGAAAAGCACGACCGGCGGCAATCTTGCCAACGTGCGCGGCAGTCTGGTTCCATACCTGAGATTGCGCGAATTGTTCAAGGTAGAAGGCCAGCCACCTGCGATCGAACAGATAGTAATTTCGCTGGTAAAGGGGCAGAGAGTCGGTTTTGTCGTCGATACGGTAATAGGTGAGCACAAAACCGTCATCAAATCTCTTGGAAGAACCTATCATTCCGTTCCTGAATTTTCTGGCGCTTCTATTCTTGGCGATGGCTCGATAGCCATTATTCTCGATGCCGCCCGCCTGTTGCTGGCCTGCGGTGATGCGGTTGAATAAGGTGCTGTAGCCAATTCCGGCAGTAATTATGCCGGCAAAAACAGGTCATTGGAACCGGCTGATTTGCCTGTTCAGGGCGTTTTCGTGCGATCGCCATGTTCTGGCTGTTTTTGTTGCAAAATTATTTCTCTCATCGGTTTGATTGTGATAGAATCACCGCAGTGAGAAATTTGTCATCCGGATTGAAGAATGCAGCAGAAACAACATCCATTTCAGCTTAGAGACCACGGCGGCAACGTAATTGAAATGATTGTGATCGAAGAAATTCGATCTGATCACAAAGTTGTTGAGGCCTTGAAAATCCTTCTCAACAAGTTTGATTACGTCATACTTGCCTTGTCTGAAACAGCTTCCCTGCACCCTTCATTTGCTTCTGCCATGCCTGAACTCGCTGCAACCGGCAGACTGCTCGTCGTAGCCCGCGAAGACGCACAGGTGGCAATAGATCTGCATGAGGCCAAACGCTTCAAAGAAGTTGAAGAAGCCGAACATCGCGTTTACGGCGAACGTAATGTCGCGAGGATTCTAGAACAGTTAAAAAAAATGTCGCCTCTGCAGTCGTCGGCGCACAAGCTGATGATGATGCTGCGTAACCCCGACGTTAAATTTGAAGAAATTGAAGAAGTGACGCGCAATGACCCGAAGCTGACGATGCGCATGCTTAAAATATCGAACAGCGCCTTTTTTATCCGGCGTATGCCATTCGAAAATCTCAAAGCGGTTGTTGCTTTTCTCGGTATCGAAGGCATCAGGCAGATCATCGTTCAGGAAACCTTCGAAGGTTTTGCCAAATTTTTCGCCAATCAGCGTGACAAGCTTGCGCATATGCGCCGCTGCTCGCATCTGACCGCCTATATCGGCAAACTGCTCGGTGGTGATCAGAATCTTGTCGGCAAAATGCTTTCAGCCGGTCTGCTGCATGACCTTGGCGCTTTGATGCTCAGCTACTATGATACAGATGAATATGCCCGGGTAAACCGCATGGTTCGCAACGAAAAGAAGACGGTCTGCGAGGCGGAAATTGAGGTTTTTGGCATTGACCACCAGGAACTCGGAAAAATTCTCATCCCCAAAATGGGAATGCCGGAGTACCTTGCCCCAATTATGGCCAAACATCATTCCCATTCGATTCCATCTGGTGATTTCGTTCTTGAGGCGGTGATGATCGCTAACGGTTATCTCAACCAGCATATCGAGAAATTTCCTTCATTTTCACCCTATGAGCAGTTCTTGCCAGCCTTCGCCGATGAGCGGCGCAATAAAAAAACCACCGTCAGCATTGGCAAGAAGAGCGGTGAATCGAAAATGGCCGAAATCACTGCCGGCAAAGACGAAGAAGGAACCGTATTTATCGTTCCGGAAATTTTTGAAATTCTGAAAAAAGAGCTCGACAAATACATTCTTTCCGGTTCGGAAGCACACGGTATTTAAGGCAAACATTTCAAACATTTGCTAACAAATGAAAGATGATGGGTTATCAGGCCTTTTCGCGGATGACTACGGCAGTCAGGGGCTCGATAGTCGCCAGAGAACCTTTAAAGGTAAATCCAACAGGCTTTGTAATTGCTGTTATTCCGGCCTGCTGGCCGTCAACGATAACTTCTCCCTTTTGCAGATCGAAATTGACGGTCAGGGTTCTTGGCCTGCTGTCGGCATTGATCAGTATATGAAAAGCGGTTCCGTCGGTTGCCTGGCAGCTGTAGGCGATGAGCAGGTCTTCGACGGCGATTTCTGGAGCTTCGATAAGCTTGATGTTGCTGTCGACAAGAGCCTTTGAACCCAGTCTGAAAGCGTCAGAAGACCGTCGTATGGCAATTAGCCCTCTGGTGTAATCAACAGTAGCCATATTGATTGAATATCTGTTGCTGTCGGTCACTTTTGCCCAAACGAACCTGTTGATTTCATCTTAGGAATAGTAGGAATCAAGAAATAAATTCGGGTGTTTTAAAGTCTTTCCATCGGCATCCAGAAAAGTATGAAACTTCTGTTCCGGGGTGCTTTCTGCCAGCCATTGCTTGCTGCGGCCATATTCCTGCCCGGCATGCAGCATGACTGTGCCCTGTGAAGTCAGCAGAATTGTATTGCCCAATCTTATCCGACGATGAATTTCCAGGTTGTTTGCAGGTATTTCAGGGTCCTTTTTGATCGATTGCGCGATGACATCGTAGAGAGGCAGGTTATCGTGTGCTTCGATATACTGAACCATGTCGCCCGGCGAATCAGCCGGAGTGTTCGATGGTTGCGCCCTGATGTTGGCAATAAGTTTTGCGATCCGGCGCGGGCCACCGGTGAGGAACATTGGTTCGCCTTCACACCCAAAGCCGGATTTCAATTCATTGCGGAACTCGTCGCTGAATACGCCGACACTGTCGGTTTTGTCCATCCAGTCCTGGTCGGCTCCTTTTCCTGCCAATGCTTCGTCTTCAAGATGGCCTTTGAAGGTTCTCCAGCCTTCCCCGATGAATAAAGCCTGAGGATTAATGGCAATCGCGATGTCGAACGCGCTCTGAATAGCTTCAGCAGTAGCATCACCCATCATGTCGAAGCGCATGCCGTCGATTTTATATTCGCTGAACCAGTATTTTACTGAATCATGCAGCAGTCTGGCTGACATTTTGCGGTTGGTGGCCAGGTTGTTGCCGAAATCGCCAAGAAAAGTGCCATTGCAGTCCTTGAAAAAGTAATAGTCAGGGACAATGTCGTTGAGAAAACTGGCTTTGGCCATATGCGTGTAAACGACGTCGAGAATAACGCCCATGCCGGCCTGGTGAATGGCATCGATGAGTTCCTTCAGTTCTGCAATTCTTGCCTTCGGGTCATGTGGCTTTTCTGAATAGGCACCGTCGGGAGAAAAATAGTTCTGCGGGTCGTAACCCCAGTTGTAATTGTTATTTTTGGCCCGGTACTCAAGTTCTCGCCTGCCCATGCCGGTTTCATCGCCGAAATACCAGGCCATTACCGGCAGAAGCTGGATGTGGGTAACTCCAAGGGTTTTGATATATGGCAGTTTGTCTATTAAAGCCCGGTATGTGCCCCAGCGGTGACGCAGATCTTTTGCAATCGCAGGATCAGAGGTCAGATCTCTGACATGGACTTCATAGATAACTGCATCTTCACGCTTCTGATAACCTGGAATCACTGGATGACCAAGCTTTGGGCCATATTTTTCGGGAGCAACGATTGCGGCTTTGCCAACGAAGTCGCCGCTGCTGCCTGCAGATAGCCCGGCAGCATCAACTGTGACCGGCGCCATGGAACGTGCATACGGATCCAGCACTCTTTTAGCGGGAAGACCGGGATTGCAAACTTCATACTGATAGAAAATGCCTTCAAGACTGCTTTTAGCCTGAAAGTCTCCGGCTCTGACGTCTGTCTGCCAGATACCTTGCTGGCCCCGTCTCATACTGATGCGTCGCAGTTCTTTTGTCTGATCGTCAGCATCGAAAAACAGCAGATCGACCTTTTCTGCCAGAGGTGCCCAAAGCTTGAATTCTGCCTGATCGCCGATCAGACGGCAGCCGAGATGTGGATCGTCACAACCGTAAAGCTGGTCTACCAGCTGCCAGTCGGGTGGTGCTGTCACAGTTTTTCCGGCAAATGTGATGCTCAATGGTGCCCGGTCGGCGGTGAAAGCAGCTGTGAGAGTCAGATTGTTGCCGGTTCCGGCAACAGAATCGATAATTTCGACCGGTTTTCCTGAACGGTCTTTGATGATAAGCCCGGATTTAAGAACATCCCGGGTGATGCCGTTCAAAGTGTTCATCTGCAGCAGCACCCGCCCTGAAGACATTACTTTTGCCAGGCAAAGTTCAGGTTTGAGTTCGCATTTTGCCGAATTGTATACATTGTCATCATTCTCGGTTATCCAGACTTCATTTTTATCGGTAATCTGCACGGTTTTACTGCCACCCTCCTTTTCGCCAGTCTTGAGGTTGACGACCAGAAACCCTACCTGAGCAGCGTTTTCAAGCAATTCTACGTCGACATATGCTCCGAAGCTGTCTTTGCTGGAGAAAGTGCTCGCCCCCCCTGGCCAGTCGGTTGAAGGCTTCTTCACTTCATCCCACAGCCACAGGCCATAATTCTGATAATCATTGGCATTCCGGTGATAGTGGATGCGCAGAATACCGGGGAGAGGTGCCTCTGGTTCAGGTTCGGGTTCAGCGGTAACTGCCGTTGTCAGCCACAAAATTGCTGCAGCCGCAGCCAGCTTTTTAATCAGGCGAAGAAACAAGTTCATTGCAGTTACCACCTCTGGTTTCAGATTCGTCAATCATGATACCGCCTGCCCTGTTCAACAGCTACTATTTAGTTTAATTGCCATATGGACACGATTATGTTATTAATGCTGCAGATGAGACAGACAGTAATTTTATGCGGACTCTGCTGAATTTTTTTATTCATATTTTTGATAGGGTTTGCCATACCCGCGTAACTGAAGCGGCTGCCGCGATAGCATATTACGCGATTCTTTCATTTTTTCCGCTGATTCTTTTTCTCATTGCTTTCAATTCATCTTTTTTGCAGAGTGCTGAAGTTCAGGGGCAGATCCTAAAATTTGTCGAAGAGTATCTGCCCGGTTCAGAGACCATAGTTGTCGGAAATATTCAACACCTGATAAATGCCAGCGGTGCTGTAGGACTCGCTGGCACCGCCGTACTGCTCTGGTCAGCTACGCTCGTGTTTGCCGGGTTCGCCCAGAACATAAACATGGCATGGACTTCTGCTGAAAGCAGGCATTTTCTTATCGATCGTCTCATCGGCCTGATGATGATCGGCATCATGGTAATCTTTCTCATTCTGACACTGATAATCAATACGCTTTTGGATGTGTTGCCACGGCTTTTTCCAGAATATCTCGGCCCCATTTTTGCCGACATGACACGGCTGCATCATTTTCTGCTCGATTATCTGCCAATGACAACGCTCTTCGGTCTGCTGCTGCTGCTTTACAAGTATGTGCCGTCAGTGAAGGTATACTGGCTTGAATCAGCAGCCGGCACAGTGTTTTCTTTTGTCGCTCTGCAGATCACCCGGGGCGGGTTCGTCTGGTATCTTTCGTTCGGCACCGACAGTTACAGTCTGGTCTACGGGTCATTGGGCGCTGTAGTCGCTTTCATGCTCTGGATATATCTTTCGTCATGCATTGTCCTGATTGGGGGGCATGTGAGCGCAGGAGTGGCGATGTTTTTCCGGCCTGCAACCGTCGAATTTTCTGCTGAAAGTGAAAAAACAGCCGTTAATGAGCTTGTCTGACAGGCATCACCATTTTTCGACCGGCTTTTTCTCACTTTTCATGCTCAGAGAAATGCGCTTGCGCGGGATGTCGACCTCGATTACTCTGACCATTACCCGCTGTTGAACTTTTACTACTTCTGCCGGGTTTTTTACAAACCGGTCAGACAGCTGGCTGACATGTACCAGTCCGTCCTGGTGAACGCCTATATCGACAAACGCCCCGAATTGAGTGACGTTGGTGACGATACCCGGCAGCTGCATTCCGACCTGCAGATCCTTTATTTCGTTCACGCCTTCGGTGAAGGAAAAGGCTTCGAATTTTTCGCGCGGGTCCAGGCCCGGGCGTGCCAGTTCCTGCATGATGTCGTTAAGAGTCGGCAGGCCTGTGTCATCGCTGACATAGCTCTGCAGTTTTATTTGTTTGCGTAGCTGGGAATTTCTTAAGAGTTCTTCAACTGTGCAATTCTGATCGCTGGCCATTTTTTCGACAACTTTGTAACTCTCTGGATGCACGGCACTTCGATCGAGCGGATTGTCGCTGTTACGGATACGCAAGAAGCCGGCTGCCTGTTCAAAAGCTTTTGGACCCAGTCTGGGAACCTTGAGCAATTGTCTGCGATTCTTGAATGGTCCATTTTCCTCGCGCCAGGTGGTGATATTCTTTGCCAGTTGCGGGCCGAGACCGGCTACGTAGCTGAGCAGCTGAGGACTTGCAGTGTTGACCTCGACGCCCACTCCGTTGACGCAGCTCATCACCACA
>CAZPCO010000058.1:0-11922 GCA_964585025.1 uncultured bacterium
CACTTTCAAAACTGGCCGGACACTGGAATTCATTCCTGTTCCTCATTGTCACAGTCCTGGAAGTTTTGCAGTTTATGACCGCCAGAGCCGGGTGTTATTTTCCAGCGACCTGTTCGGCACTTACGACAAAAGCTGGCAGCTGTTCCTTGGGCTGCCTGACGGCTGCCGGCAATGTGACCCCTGTACCATGTGCAAAGATAATCATCTGACCTGTCAGATACACGGTTATCTGGCGTTTCATCGAACGATAATGCCCTGCAGCAGGGCTGTACATCTGGCGATGGAAAAACTGCGGCAGGTGCCTTTTGAAATCGTCGCTTCTCAGCACGGCAGCATTATTGACCGGGGTTCGGCCGAAATACTGATGCGGGAGCTTCTGAAGCTCAATGATATTGGCATCGATAAGCTCGAGCCCGAGGAAACAAAGAATGAAATCATTGAAGCTGCCGGTTAAGGATGTTGGCAAGCTTGCCGCTTCAGATGCTGACGACCGGGCCATCTGCAGTTATCTGCTAGATGTCTGGGCCGATCTGCGCGATGTAGATACCAGTAATAAACTTCTGAAGAACCTTATTCTTCGCTACGCTGAAGTTGAAAAGCAGGTTCGTATGCTTAATCAGGAATTGAACAACCGCCAGAAAATCATGCTTGAAGATCTTGCGGCAGCAGCCAGCATTCAAAAAACTCTCCTGCCAGTCCAGGTGCCGCAGTCGGAAATGGTCGAAGCAGCTTTCGAGTTTTTGCCCTGCGATCAGGTCGGCGGTGATCTGGTAAATCTGATCAGACTCGATGACGAAACCTGGCCGGCCTGGGTGGTGGATGTTGCCGGGCATGGCCCCCGTGCGGCGATGATAACCGTAGCTGTGGCCCAGTTTTTACAGTCATCGGTAAATGCCGGCTTGTATCAGCCTGAAGCCATGATGAAGGCTCTTGACAAGGAATTTCCCTTTTGCCGGTTCGGAAGTTTTTTCACCATAATTGACGGGGTGGTTAACCCAAAACGCCAGACTTTCACCTATTGCAATTCCGGCCATCCTAATCCGGTTCTTCTGCAGCCTGGCCAGGCTCCGGCCTTCGTCGAGGGCAACGGTCCGATGCTTGGCCTCGGCCTGCCTCTTCCATGGCCGGTGATCACCATAGATTTTTCTGCCTGCAGGAGTGTTCTGCTTTATACAGACGGTCTTATTGAATGTTCAGATATCAGCGGCCAGCTGTATGGCGAGGCCAGGCTGATAGAAATGCTTACCCGGCTGCAATATCAGACCGCCACATGTCTAGCAACTTCGATAATGCAGGAAATGCGCAATTTCATGGGAAAGGTCAAATTCCAGGATGACTTTACTTTCCTGGTTTTGAAAGCCCGAGTTTGAACAGTCTGCTCGAAAAGTCGGTTTTTACCTGTGGTCCGGCCTCTGAAGACGCTGAATTACTTGCGAAGATAGCCGGTTCAGCAGGTGGTTTGCGTCTGAATATCGCCCATCTGACCCCGGATGCTTTGAAGGGCTGGCTCGATCGCCTTATCGGGTTGCGGGTCGCGATCGGCCGCCAGTTTCGCATTGTACTCGACCTCCAGGGTGCCAAGGTCCGGGTTGGTCATGTGCCTGCCGTTAAAGCCTTGCCTGAGCAGGTTGAACTGTTTTTTGGCGAAAAGTCAGAGCAGGCAGGCTGCATTCCGGTTCCAAATCGCAGCGTATTCGCCATGACTTCACCCGGTGACCGTCTGCTTCTCAACGATCGCCGCATCATCATTGCAATTACCGGGAAATCAGAAGACAGATTGCAGGGCAAAGTTGAACAGAATGGCCCTTTGAGCAGCGGCAAAGGCATCAATTCTCCTGACCGGGTATTTGAACTTGCCAGGGTAATGCCTTCTGATGCATTGGCTGTCGAAATGAGCCGTCATATCGAAAATCTCGATTATGCGGTTTCTTTTGTGGCCGATGGTCGTGAAAAATTGCTGTTCAGGCCATTGACCGGCCCGGATCACCGACTGATCGCCAAAATCGAGCAGCGCGCCGCTTTCGATCATCTCGACGCCATTGCAGCCGGCTTCGATGAATTTTGGCTCTGCCGTGGAGACCTTGGCGCTGAAGTCGGCCTGAAGAGCCTTGGAATCATGCAGCGCCGCTTCATCGATGCAATGCCGGAACTTCAGCGTCCATGTCTGCTGGCCGGAGAGGTACTTGGTTCGATGGTGGTCATGGCCCAGCCATCCCGGGCTGAAATTGTCCAGCTTTATGACGCGATGCGAGACGGGTTTGCCGGGTTTGTTCTTTCTGATGAAACAGCCTGCGGTGCCCAGATTCCGGCTGTTTTAAGCTTCGTGAACGATTTTTTTGCTGACCGGCATGTCTGAAGGCTGCATAGACTGGCCTGGCTTTGCCAGACGCATCGATTTTATCTCTGGTTTGTCGACTGTTCTTGATCTGCGGGTGTCGGCAAGGTATGCCCATGGTTTTGACGCCAGAGACGGGTCCCGGCTGTATTTTTTTTCTGCCGACCTGCCGTCTCTCCATCCTATGGGCTTCTGGGTGCCGCAGACCGTAATCGAAAATATTCCAGATGATGCGAATATCAGATGTGAGGCAGGTCGGCTAAGTTATTTTGCAGGCACCGGCCGTTCACTTGAGCTGATAGAAACCGCACCCATAGGCATTCCAGCTTTCTGTGAGACCTTTGACCAGAAAATTGTCAGACAGAACCTGCATATGCTGCTCAGCAGCCTGAAGCTTTTTGGTCGAAGCTCGATCGTTCGCGACCTGATTCTGGGCTGCAATACCGCGAAGAACATTCTCTCTGGTGCTGAAGCCATGCTTATGGAACCTGAACCTGACCTTGAACGACTGATTGCCTATGTAGGAGTGGGGGAGGGCTTGACGCCTGCATTCGATGACTTTCTCTGTGGCATGTTGCTGGCAGACAGGTTTGCTTCTCTGAATTGCATACGGATTCCTGACAATTTTATGATGAGAATACTTGATAAAACAACAATGCAGGCCTGGCAACAATTCGAGTTTGCCTGTGCCGGTCGTCTGTCGCTGCGTTTTGAAAATTACCTCGCCGCATTGCTTACCAGGCCGGTCAAATCGGCCGAAACCGTTAAATTGCTCGATTACGGCCACTCTTCAGGAACAGATATTCTCTGCGGTGTCTGGCATCATCTAAACAGGCTTTTAACTTGACCCCTCCAATTTTGCTTCCGGTATGTTAAAATAAGATATTCTACTTGCTGAGGTGAATCATGTTCTGCCCCGTCTGTAAAGGCGAATTCCGCGAAGGTTTTACCGAATGTGCCGGCTGCCAGGTCAATCTGGTCGCTGATCTTGATAACATCACCGAAAAAATCAAAGGTGAGTTTCTGCTCTGCCATCAGTGCCAGCGCGAGTTTCACACCACCGAACTCGAACATTGCCCGGGTTGTGGCCTGAGGCTGGTGCGGGCCGTGCTGCAGGACGATACTTACGTGTTTCTTGAAGAGCCCGTCATCGAATATATTCAGGACAGCGGCGAAAAGCCTGGTGAAAATTACGAATATTTCATCGATATCGATCCCGCTGATGCAGTTACAGTGCTCGAATCAGAAGATATCGCGCTGCTGACCCGTATCCAGGAAATACTCAACGAGGCAAAAATCAGTTTTTGTTTCAGACCTGCGGAAGAGAATGCCGGAATGCTCGGCAACATCTTTGGCGGTGGCAGTCCGCTCGATCGAAGTTTTCCGAAAGTAGTCGTGCGGGCCGAAGATGAAGCAAAGGCTCTTCGCCTGATCGCTAATCATCCAGAGCTCGATCTGTTCGGCATTCCCGAAGAATTGCTCGATGATGACGACGAAAGTGAAGAAGAATCCTGATCTGTGACCGAACCTGCAGGAGGCTCGATGAAAAAACTCAAGACTGTTCTTAAGCTCGTTCTGGCTGCCTTATTTTGCGCTGCCGCCATGGCCGGGGCTGCCGACAACTCAGGGGCAGCATCGGTATTAGATGAATATTTTCCTGATGGTCTGGTAGATGTCGAGCAAAAATATGTCGATGCGGCCGGTCTGGACGGCAAAATTTTCGCTCTCTATTTTTCAGCCAGCTGGTGTCGTGGCTGCGCCGCTTTCTCGCGTATTCTGGTGCCTTTTCGCAACCGCCATCAGGAAAAATTCGAAGTCGTTCTGATTGGCTTCGACTATAGCACCGTCGAAATGCATTCCTACATGAAAAACTATCTGATGCTCTGGCCGGCCGTCGCCTGGGACAGCCCGGTAAGACTCGCCCTGAAAGAGCGTTTTAAGGTCTCTGAGATTCCAACCCTGATCGTTATCGCCCCGGATGGAAGAATTATCACCACGGATGGTTACAAACAGATTGAAAGTCTTGGCGATGCAGCTCTGGAAAACTGGCTTAAAATCGCCCAGGAAGCTCCAATCACAGACTGATGCATAATTTGAGTCCGGCTACCGCACCAGTTGTCGTTGAATACCGGACATGGCTCGAACGATTTCTTTTCCCAGCGTCGCTGATGGCGATGCTGGGTTTTTTGCTGGCGCTGGTCAACTATTTATGGGTAACTGGCTACCTTCATGAATTTAGTGTTCCTGGCATGGCAATTTCTTTCGTTTCTCTGGTTTTTCTGATAGCGATGTTTTTTGGATTCAGCAGTTGTTATGAATTTGATGCCAACCGTCGGATTGTCTGGTTAAGACTTAATTTTTTCGGGTTTTCGCGGGCCTTCAAGGTTGCCAGCTTCAGTGATCTCAGCGGTTTTTCGGTAACCGGCATCCGCAACCGGGCAAGAATTCACACCTGGTGGTCATATCGAGTGGTAATGTTGTTTCGGTCAGGTAGAAAACTGCCGGTCAGCAATACCCGCGACCAGTCCGTTCACGCGGTGAACAGACTGGCCGAAAAGCTGGCAGGAGCCTGTGGCCTTTATTATCAACCAGGCCAGCCGGAGAAGGTATTGCATTTGCCGGTAGCCGGCGAGCAGCCGGTAATCGAATTCCATGACTGGACTGCTGCCGACTATTTCAGGGAGTTTGCAGCCGATATGATGATTTCATTGATGTTCTTTTTTGCTGTGCTTGCCTTTATCGTTCTGCTGACTGTTTCGCTCAACTAAGCTTCGCGATAACCGAGCAGTACGTCGGCAAGCTGACCTTTCGAACCGTCTTCACGCTCGAAACTGCCGTTCAGAATCAGGGAATTACCTTTGATGTCAGTTTTATCGCGGCTGAAATCGAGATTGAGTGCTTTGATGCCACTCTGGCTAAGAGTGCTGAACTCATTCTGGCTCATTTTGCCGTCACCGTCGAGATCGCGGTACAGTTTCAGGGCTTTGAACACCGGATCAAGAATGTTGATGATCCTGTCATTGTTGCTGTCGTATTTGGCCAGTTCGGCAAAACCATGGGCAGCGCCATTCTGGTCGCCAAATAGCTCGCTGCCGTTATCGACAACGCCATTCCCGTTGCGGTCATAGGTAAGGAGTGCAGTATTGCCCTTCACCCATGCGGTGCTGTCGAGCTTGCCATCGGCAGTTACATCAAAGATTGCTCCTTTGCCGGCTTCGGTCAGATCGATGCCTTCACCGCCAAGATCAAGCACCAGCGGATCGACTTTTTTGACACCGAGTTCTTCAAGACTGATGCCGATCCTTTCTTCGCTGGAAGCTGTCTGTTTGAATCTGAGATCAATCTGGTAAGCATGGCGGTTCGCCAGGCGCGCCGACATCTCTTCGGCGGTCATTCCCTGACTCTGTGCTTCGGGGATACCTGCTGCATTTTCTGCAGCCACATTGTCAGCTGCGGAGCTGGCCGTTTCGACCGGAGCTTCGATAGTGGCAGCCGACGAGCTGGTTGTTTGACCGAGCAGTTTCATAAACCTGGATTTCAGCGATTCATACTCTTCTTCGTTGCGGCTGATCATACGAAGCATCAGGTCGAGATCACGCTCGAGTTTGGGGTCGGTGCTGCCTGATTCAAGGGACTGATCGTGGGTTACTGTCATGGTTACCCTGAGTTCCGAGCTGATTGTCTTCTGGCTTCTGAACTGGGTGATGGTTTGACGCATCTGGTTCATTGGTGATAGCTCAAGCAGATCTTTCTCGCCTCTCCCCGATGCTTTGGCCGAAGAAGTCTTTTCCTTGCCGAAAAGGGTATCGATAGCCCGGGAAAACCTGCTGGCGCGCATGTAGCGTTGTGAAAAAATTGACGCAGCAACAGCCATGATTTACTCCTCCTTGAGTAATTTGCACATCCTTATGAAAAAACACTATCCCTTATATATATCGGCAGTCGCCCCCTGAAAAGTTTAGAGCAAAATGAAAAATGTGCAAAATATATACAGGGGTTTCAACTTGGTTGATAAAAGCTGGTTTTGAGCGTTTTTATGGCAATAAATCCGAGATTAATCAGGTAATTGCTTTCTGGCCAGGTCAAACACCAGCTCTGAGCCAATTCTGTTGAAAACAAGCGGCTGATATGTCGCGTGGACCCGATAGTTTATCGCCTTTGCATGATTACAGAAGGTGATTCATAGCCGGGAGGTTTCTGGTTTTTCACGACTTCTTCGTGGGCTTGACGGTAGTGGCAGATTAATTTATGCTCCTTTTGCAGTCGGCAGACTGCGCTATATTTTGCGATGGAAGCCAATGAACCAACAGTCTGAACCAGCAAAAAATTCAGGTGTCGATCGATCAGATTCACTGCTGATACTGTTTCTTCTGCCTCTTTATATTTTTGTCTGCGGCCGGTTTGGTCAGAAATTCGCTGCTGCCGTGCTTGTCAGTGTTGCAACCGGCACCGGTTTGTGGTTACTGGCGCTAATTATGCGACCTGCTGAGCGTAATGACACCGAGCGCCCTTTTTGCTGGCAGCTGTTCATGGTTTTTCCTCTGTTTTATCCGCTTGCCATGCCGTTATGGCTGCTGCCAGGAATTCTGGCAGCCGGCTATCTTATTTCGCTCAGCAGTTTTGGCGGTACAGGCCGGCAGATATTCACACCGGTAGCGGTGGCGCTTGTGTTCATGCTGGCTGGCTATGGTCATACTTCGGCCATTCAACCGGTAAAGCCTTTTGCCGGAGCTTTCGACGGCTTTCGTATCTGGAGTGCAGGCATGCCACCGGCTTGCCCGGTCTGGAAAATATATGCGGAAATCCCTGTTGATAATCTAGTTGAAGCTTCATATTCAGGATTATTGCCGGCAATTCCGGGGCTTGCATTTGGTCTTCCTCTTCTGGTGGCTTCGGCAGCATTGTCACTCATTGCTTGTCGTCGTTGTATCTGGTGGGTTTCCTCAGTTTTGGCATTGCAGGTTTTTGCTCTGATTTTCAGTGGTTATAATGATCTTGAAATTTCTGCTCTCCATCCTTTGCTGCTTGGGCCTATTCCGGGGTTGCTTCTGGTTGCAGTTGCCGATGCCGTGGCTTTGCCTGAAGAAAAGACCGGCCAGCTGATAGGCGGGATCCTTTTTGCGGCTTTTGCCCTGCTTTTTGTTTTCAGATCGGAAAATATTCTGGGGCCTGTTTACGGGCTGCTGCTGGCCCAGATTGCGTCACCGCTGCTGACAGACATGGTTTTAGCAAGAGAGAAGGCACCATGAAGCTGGCGGTACTGACGAAAACTCCGATCGGGTTCATGCTGCTGCTGGCTTTTTGCTCTTCAATGCTGCTTATGACCACCAGAACCGCCATAGGTGAAAGAGCTGAAGTAAGCCTGCGTTCACTGGATGCCCTGCTGCAGATTGCCGGTGAAGAAATCCTTCCTGTAGAAGAGCAGGTCCTTGAGCGGTTCAACAGTCTGTTCATCAGGCGCAGTGGCGGGCGTATAAAGTTCTGGCAGGGTAGGGGCAATCAGCATCTCTGGGCTTGTGAAGCCACGGGTAACGGCATGTGGTCTGAAATCACTCTGGTTTTTATCATTGATCGTAAAAGCTTTCAGATTCAGGGTCTCAGAGTAGTGGAGCAGAACGAAACCGCCGGACTGGGCAGTCAGATAACCGAAATGGCATTTTTAGACCAGTTTAATGGCATAGTCGCCGCCAGAGGAGTCAAGCTGGCCGCTGCCAGGGTCATGGATAATCAGTTCGATGCGATAACCGGAGCGACCAGAAGCTGTCTGGCGGTCGAAAAAATTGTCAACCGGGCTCTGCAGCTGCTACAGCAGCAGGAGGAAACCAGATGAGTTACCTTAGAATTGTCTGGCAGGGCATGGTGCCGGCTAACCCGGTCTTCGTTCTGGCTCTGGGTCTCTGCTCAACCCTGGCGGTAACCCTTTCGGTCGGCAATGCCTTCTTCATGGGCGTTATGGTGGGAATCACCACCATTTTCAGTTCGGTGGTTATATCTTTGTTGCGTTATCATGTGCCCTTCAGATTCAGGCTGATATCATACATGCTGGTGGTAGTGACTGCAGTTATCTCGGTTGAGCAGCTTTTACGGGCCTATTTTCCCGATATGGCCCGGGCGCTTGGTCCTTATGTCGGGCTGATAGTTACCAACTGTGTGGTCATGGGGCGTCTTGAGGCGTATGCAGTTTCGCATCGACCGGCTGAAGCCTGCTGCGACGCCGTCGGCGTTTCGATTGGGTATCTGATGGTGCTGCTGACCATCGCCTTCGTCAGGGAAGCCATTGGCAACGGAACTCTCTGGGGCCTCTCTATTATGCCCGAAATTTATATTCCATGCCGGGTTTTCAATACGCCACCGGGCGCATTTCTCGTTTTTGCCGCCCTTCTATATCTGATTAACCGCCTGCGAGCAGGCTCAGGGAGGGAGAGCTGATGGCGCCGATGTTGACTCTCCTGTTCACCGCGGCGATTGCCGAAAACTTTTCTCTTTACTACTTTCTCGGCACCTGTCCGCTGATTTCTATTTCGTCAGACCTGAAGGCTTCATTCCAGATGGGTGTGACGGTAAGCCTGGTCATGCTGATCACTGTCGCAGTCGATCATCTGCTTTATTATCAGGTTCTGGTGCCGCTTGGGCTCGAATTCCTGCAGCTCCTTTTTTTCATCCTGACCATTGCGGCAGTGACTCAGGTGCTCGAAGAGTTTATCGACCGGTTTTTCCCTGCTGTTTATGCATCGTTCGGAATCTTTTTGCCGCTGATTGCAGTTAACTGCGCGATTCTTGCCGTCTCGATGTTCGCAGTGCTGCGCGAGTATGATCTGACGACCTCGGTTGTCTATGCCGCAGGCAGCGGCATTGGCTGGACTATGGTCATTTGTCTTCTGGCGGCTCTGCGACGCCGAATCGATATGACCATGGTCTCTCCGCATCTCGGCAAAACAGGAATTTCGATGATACTTGCAGCAATTCTGGCGCTGGCATTTTCAGGCCTTGCTGATGTCATCAATGGAGGCGCTCTCTGAGTCAGTTTTTTGTCGCCATACTGCTGATAAATGGTTTTGTTCTGCTGCTTTGCAGCCTGCTGACCATTGCCAGCCGCATTTTGCGCCAGTCCGGCAAAAGCATTCTCGATGTCAACGGGCGCGCGCAGCAGGTTGACTGTGGGCAAACCCTTCTCAATTCGATGGCTCAGCAGCAGATCTTTTTGCCCGCTGCCTGCGGCGGGAAAGGTACCTGCGGTCGTTGCGAAGTCAAGGTCGAGCTGGGCGGGGGCAATCCGACCTCGCTTGAAAACCTGCAGCTTGGCCCCGATAAAATTGCGGCCCTGGCACGCCTTGCCTGCCAGGTAAAAGTACGCGGCGACCTTCGGGTTGTAATCCCAGAAGCTTTGATGGCTGCCAGGTCTTTTAGAGTGAGCCTGCAGTCGGCAAGGATGGTGGGCGATGATATCAGGATTCTTACTTTTGCGCTTCCTGAAGGCCAGGAAATCAAATTTAAGGCCGGGCAATACATGCAGGTGGTCTTTAACCAGCCATGGGAAAGAGTGTTGCGGGCATACTCCCTGTCTTCGCCACCTTTTGAGCGCTATTGGTTCTCTCTCGATATTCAACGTGTCGATGGCGGCCTGGTCAGTAATTATCTGCATGGTCTGCAGTCTGGCGATTCCATAGAGATTACCGGGCCATTCGGCGATATGGTTCTAATGGATGAGCATCTTGAGAAGCCTGTAATTCTGGTTGCCGGCGGGGTTGGCCTGGCGCCGATCCGCTCTATGGTTGCAAGGCTGCAGCAGGAAAATTTTCGGGTGCCGGTCATGCTTTTTCATGGTGCTCGCAGCCGGGCAAATCTCTATTGCGAAGAGGAGTTCCGCAGTCTGGCGCGTACTTATTCTGGTTTCCGCTATTTTCCCGCCCTGTCGCAGCCATTGCTCGAAGATGGCTGGACTGGTGAGCGCGCCATGATTCACGATGTTCTCGATCGGCAATTTCCACTTGCCGGTTTTAATGACGTCTCAGCCTTTATCTGCGGCCCGACCCCCATGATGCAGGCGGTAACGAAAGTTCTTGTTGCCAAAGGTCTGCCGTCTGATAGAATATTTACCGATCCGTTTGATTTTTAGCTACTTTAGCCCGCGATCTCGGGAAACATGAGGGTTTATGAATTATTGGCTGGAGGTGCAGATTTGAGGAGAGTGCCGCAACGCAAAGCCTGGCTTTTTTCAGGCAGTCTGTCGGTTGTATTTCTCTGTCTGCTTGCCATATCCGGCTGGTCCCAGCCAGCCTCTGAATCTGAACTGGTTATTCCTGAAGTGCTGCCGATAAACTATACTTCATCGGTCGTTACCAGTGACCAGACCGCCAGGTGTCTCAATTGTCATGCCTCGCGGCAGATTAAGCTCGTCGAAACCTGGGAACACAGCCGGCATGCCCGCAGCGGTGTCGGTTGCTATGAGTGCCACAAGGCCAATCCGGCTGACCCGGCGGCAAAAAATGGCCATTTCAGTTTTTCGGTGCAGCTGCAGGTGTCACCGAAGACCTGCGCAGCATGTCATCCGGCACAATACGCTTCTTTCGCATCATCCAGTCACGCTCTGGCTTTCGATACCATTAAAAATCACCCTCTGCGTCAGGAATCCCCGATTCTTTTCGCTACCACCTGCGCCGTCTGCCACGGCAATGAACTACAGATCAAGCGCGGCCGGCCTCTCAACAACACCTGGCCCGACCATGGCATCGGCCGGGTTAATTCCGATGGCAGCCGCGGCAGTTGTGCAGCCTGTCATGGCCATCACGATGATTCGCTTCAACGTGCCCGCAGCCCCGAAACCTGCGGCCGCTGCCACCATGGCCCGACCGGGCCGGCGTATGAAGCCTGGCAGGCCTCGCGGCATGGCAACGACTGGCAGATGACACGGGCCGGCGTCGATCTTGGTAAATCAGGTTTCGTTCCGGTTAAAGAGCGTCTGATGAGGCCTGACTGCTATGTCTGCCATCTGGCTCCGGCCGGCGAAACGGCAACCGCGACCCATAACCCCGGCGAACGCCTTTCATGGAAACTGGCTGCCATGCAGAGTGCTCATCCGGAAAACTGGGGCGAAAAGCGCATGCTTATGCAGGCTACCTGTCGTAACTGCCATGCCAGCACCCAGGTCGATATGTATTATCGCCGCCTCGATGCCTCGGTTCTCGAGTTCAATCGTGCGGCCGAACTGGCGGCACATCTGGCCGCTTCCGGCAGCCGCGCTCTTGATGAGGTAAAAGGCAGCGCCATCAGCGGTCGTATTGGTGCGGCGATGCTCAGCCCGCTGCATGTCCGCCAGGCGGTTGAGAATCTTACCAGGTGAATCTGCCGTTCTTTCGTGAAGTTGATTGCTGAGCCGGTTATTCCCGGCGGAAAGGTCATGTGCATGTCGACAACCTCAGAAGGCCGGAAGGCAACCTTTTTCAACACCATCTTTCTGCCTTTTGCGATCATATCTTTGTTTGCGCAGTCATATTCCAATGCTTTCCTGATGGCTTTTCTCGTAGATAATCGGCAGGTTGTTGAACAGGTCCGCCGGACTGGTCTTGGCAGCGGCCCTGAAATCGAGA
>CAZPCO010000059.1:0-11799 GCA_964585025.1 uncultured bacterium
ACAATTTATCGCCTGACACAAACGAGAACGAGCTCAAGAACAAATTGGCAACCAACGAAACAGGGTAGCGTGAAAACGCCGAAAAAATATCTGCAATTGAAGAAAAAGCTCTGGCAGCAATATATCTTACCAGTGATGAAACCGAAAAGCGGTTGAATCAAATTACCGAAGAAATCGACAAATTGATTCGCAAAGCTGCCGAAGAAAGCAAAATCGCTGTGGTGATCGACAACTCCTTTGCAATGCGAACACCGAAGCGCAAAGAAAAACTTAAAATGATTCCCGCTACAGATGAGGCTCCAGATGTTGTTTCATCTTCCCTTTTCCATTCTTTCAACAATCTGACGATCAATCCAGACGTGGCAGCCAATATCACCGGTCCCGACAACAGCCCATTACCGCCTGAACACCTTGTAGTCGGGCGTTCAATAGGAATGCAAAGCAACCTTACCCAGTATCTCGAATTCCGCAATTACCTGCCGGAAAAAGTTGCCGATTTTTCGCACGGGCGCATGATTATCAGTGGTGGCACCGATCTGACGCCATGGGTTGCCCGCCAGCTGTTCGATAGTTACAAAATTCCAGATGCCATGAAGAATTCTTTCATGCAGGCTCTGCGAAATTATCTGAACTTTGATAAAGAGCCCGCTACCAGGGAGCGTGACTATTGACACGCCCTTCCGACCAACCAGGAGGAAGCTTATGAACCGAGTTGTCAAGCTGATGCTGGCCATTCTAATGCTGGCCATTCAAACTGTGCCGTTACATAGCCAGGAAACCCGGCTTCACCCGTTCTACGAGCAGAACGGCGACTGTTACATTCTGGTTGGAGAAGGCAATGCCAGAGCCGTCTGGGCCTTGAACAACCTGGTTGCTGGTCGCGACTCGGCCTCTCTGTATGACCCGGGAGATGCCTACGGCATCACCGCCGCCCAGAAATGGAACGCGACCACTCTCAAGTCAGACAAGGATCTCTTCACTTTTGCCGGCAATGAAGGCGCACTGACAAGCCTCAAGGGGCAACTAGCTCCCCGCCGTATCGTTATGAACGCAACCACCAACGTTTACGGTTTCAATGAAGTGCCGCCATATACAGTGCATAGATTCCATGGAGCGCCAAACGCCAGTACAACTGGTCGTGGCAACCATCCCAGCTGGACAATCAGCTCATTGTTCGGCGGCATCGATTATCCATGCAATACCGTTCCGGCGGCGGTTGCCGGCCAGTCTGGTTATTACTGGTATCCAATGGGAAACGGTTTTTACCATGCCACCGATGTAGTAGTATGGAGCAACTGGACATACGGTACCGCGGCAGAAAACCGCCGCACGCTTGCAAATCCGCCACCGGCAAGCGAACGCTACAATCAGCTGACAGACGGTTCTCCGCCAACCAGGGGTCCGTGGGCGGCATGTTGTGCCGGCAGTCGCGCCAGCAGTGGCTGGATCAGAGGCGGATGGGTTCGCCGTATGATACGCGAAAACCTGTTTGGGGCATATCGCAATCTGAAACTGTTCAAATACCGGGTTGATTCCGCTGCTGCCTCCCCGACTCTTGATCGTGATGTGGCTACGGTTCTTGCAAGGGTCACCGGCACAATGGACATGAACGGTGAATGTTGCGATGGTTGTATTGCCAAAATTGACGGCGCAGCAATGCCCGGCGTTCCAAGTCCCTATCTTTCATGCATATATTCTGCAATCGTTAACCGTACCTACCTCTACCGCCGCGACCAGGGCGCAACCACATTCCTGCTCGACGGAGCCAATGTCAACGACCAGCAGATCGGCAACGGCGGTGATCTGACCTGCAAATTTCTCGGCATCAGTTCGAAAAGCGACACCGGTAACTTCGTATATCTGCTTGGCCTCAATCAGATCAATCAATGGCTTATCGACGCCAACGCGCCAGCGACAATGAGGCTGAGTGAACTTTCAGACGTTGCAGTTTCAGACCAGTGGTGGCAGAGCGGTGGCATAATCTATGCCTATGATGCCACCAAGGGAAGTGTTTACTGTTTCGTCCGCAACGAAAGCGGCACTAATGGTATTCCAAGCGAAATTAACGTCACGGCCGATGGATTCCTGCCTGACAAGATCGGAGCAGACGGCTTCGGTTCTTTATATATGCTTAGAACCGAGTATGCGCCGGCGAATACAACCTTTTTCATCGACGGAAACGAATCCAAGCGTTACTATTTCGCGGACATGGCCGGTGGGCTCAAGAAGTTCCGGGCTGAATACAAACAGGAAGTCTACAAAAGCGTCTATCGCCGGGCCTACGATACCGGGCTCACCGAGCGTCTCCCCAACCGCATCAAGCTTGGCACCAACAATTTTATCAGGGATTACATAACCGCAGATAACAATGTCGATTCGCGCAAAATCTGGGTTTCAGATTTTGTGCAGCTTTCACCAGTTATCAATGCCAAGATAAGAACCGAGCTGGCGGTAATAAATTCTCCAACCCCGCCACGTCCCTCTAGCCTTGAAGCCCGCACTGACTGCGTCGGGCCTATGGTTTCGGCAACCTCTGGCTTCATCAAGGCTGTTCCAGATGAAAATGGCGACCTGACCGACGACAAAGACTACTGGTTCATGGTCGAAAACGCGCCATATTTTGACGCTAACGAAGTAAACATAGGCAATATCGGCGAAGACACCAACGAAAACAAGCGAATAGGGCAGTTCCCCAACACCATCCAGAAATCAAGCATCAGATACTACTGGAAAGTCATTCAGACCCACGATCGTTACGGAGCTGAGCTTAAACCGACTCCATCGACGATTCTCGACATGGAAAGCGAAGGCGCGAGTGGTGACTACCTGTTCCTCTTCCCGCCGGGCGCCGGCAAATTCAAAGTCGGGGTCAAGGTCACCTACCGCTATTACGATTATCGCGACCTGCCGGTAGGCGCTCTATCCGGGCGCAAAGGCGATGTTCTCAAACCGCCGCTCACCGAAGTGCCATTAGTTGCGGCCGGCACCGACGCAGAAAATTATTCATGGGCAACCATAAGCATCAAACAGGTTCCGCCGGTAATTTCACCTCAGGATCGCGGTGTTATCATGAGTGGAATCTATCGCACCGCCAATACGGCAGACGGAATGCTTTCACCATTCAAACCGGGTCCTCAGGCTCTGGGTTATGGCTGCAACAACTCCGGTTACGGCAACGAGGCCTGCAAACATTCCTTCTGCAACCCGACAAATACCAATCTCGACCCGACAGCCTTCATTCTCGACGGGCATAGTCTGGTTCCGGTCAAAGCAACACAAAACGCCGACGGCACCTGGAAATCCGAGTATGCCGACCCACCGGCTTACTGGGGCCTGAGATTGCGCGAGTCGAATTACAATCTTGCCCGTGGTGTGAACCGGGTTGCTTCGATGACCAGCGATGAACCGCCGATTCCAACCGATCCCAATCTCATTCCCGGCAGCGTCGCCTGGGTCGGCGGTCTGTCCGTCACCTGGAAATCTGAGCTCAAACGCGGCAGCGAGATCATAATCGACAAACAGATCAATACTACAATGGCGGTTTTGCCGCTGACTCAGCTGCGACAACTTTTCCCGGTGCCTTCAGAACCTGGCACTTATACCTTGAGCGTCGATTTCAGACGCACCTACAGATATCAGATATACCAGGAAGTCTGGAGAAGAGTTGGTGGAACCCTGATCAAGGAAACAAAACCGGTTCCAAGGGTTATCAATATGCGCATCTGGTCTGATGCCAATGTGCTGGTGACCGACAACACGCCCCCGGGCAGATATTACGTCAACCCATATGTCGACACCAGCAATGCCACAGTAAACCCTCTTGCTCAGGCATATTTCATCAACAACGACATTCTTTACGGAACTACAGGAGAGACACTGGCGGAAGCTCAATCACCGCCGGCAGCATGTCCTGACAAACTGGTCTTCGTAGTTGGCGACAACAACCCGCTTGCCAACAGTGGTTACAGCAACCCGGGTCGTGACCCATATCATTCTGGAGTCAGCGGCATCGGCGAGCGCCTGAAAGTCAACCACAAGATCGAGAACCAGACGGCCACCTTTTCATACGACACTGTTCATGGCCTCATGCCCCCGGAAATACCCGCCGGAACAACGATGACCACCGAGCAGGCAACCCAGCGCGTCTGGTATTCAAGCGGTTCCGGGTCCGGAAACAAACTTTCCGCCAGCACCATTTCCAGTCAGAGTGAATTCGACACCCTGACCGGAACTTCCGGCATGTATAACAAGAGCTTCTCTTACCGCGTCTACACGATATTGATCAGCGATCTGGCTCATTACAGTCGAGACCTGGCCAAAGACGCAAACAATATCTGGGGCTACAACGGTAGCTGGAGCGGTCGAATGCATCCGCAGCGTGCCAACAACAGCAATGGTTATAAAAACCTTGAATTCGGCCTCGCATGGCGCGAAGCATGCTACAGTTCCGCCAACAACCTCTCGATTCCGGCCCAGCGAAGCGGCCAGGTAGTAGTCCGCGACAATGACAGACCCAACGCCTTTATTGCTGCAAGCCAGGACAAATATCTCAATGAAAACTTCCTGGTGCCCAACAATATCGAAACCGGCACTGGCGCTATTCCGCCAGCCTGGGTGCGTTTTTCGACTCCGGGCATGTCAGAAGCCGTGTATAACGGCCCCGAAGGCTGGAACAAAGATGACAATACCGCCGCCTTTGCCACTCCATTCCGGACTGCAGTGGGGCAGGTCACCAACCTGTTGTTCCCGGCAGGAAAAGAACTCGAAGTCGACGTTCCCGTCAGATTCGATGCTCTTATGTCAGACAACGCCGGAAGTGTGGCCACCGTCACCTTCAAACTGGTAGATTCGGCCAATACAACTCTTCTCGACGGGACTTTTGGGGCCAGTCTGCCGCTGCAATATGTCTTCAGGCAGCCCGGTCGCTACAAAATCATTCTTGAAGTCAGAGACGACGCTTTGTCATATCCGTCGAACCCGCTTGCCTACTCATCAGATGCGCCGGCCGGAGCGACGCCGGGTGTCAGCCCCGGCTACAACAACCGCAAAATCGAAGCGGTCTTCGATGTAGTGCCGACCCGCCTCGACTTCAGAGTTATCGAACGTAATCGCACCGGTCAATAGACCAGGACAGGAAGAAACGGTTAATGACCAAAGCCTGCAGCAAAAAAACCGGCATAAGTCTGGTCGAGATAATGCTGGCCTTTATGATTCTCTGCACTGCCGCCTTCTCGGCGGCAGGCGTCATCAGTTTCGGGCATCGCGGCACTACCGCCGATTTCCGACAGGGTGAGGCCATGCAGATTCTTGTCGACCGGCTCAACAAGTTTTCTACTCTGCCATTTGCAAAACTCGACTCTTTCCTTGCTTCTGCAGGTTCAGATCAATATACGTTCAACAGTGAACTCGAAGGTATCGTTCTCGGCGATGAAGTTAAAATCGACAAGCATTCATATCGAATCAGGGCTACTTTGAAGCGTCAGGTAATCACTTTCGACTCACTGATGGAACTGACTTTTCCTAACCCCTCCTATAATCCGGCATCACCCTCAACCTGGCTTTTCAAAGACCGGCCGGCAGAGACCTTCAATGGCGCAACCGCCCCTTTCGTGGTTATCAAAGTTACCGTTTCGGTCAAACCGGTGGGCGGCATGACCGACGAACGCGAAGTTTCGGCAATAACCTTCATCGCCGACATGGAGTCCTGAATCATGCATTACAGAACAAACACCAGATCAGGTATGGCTATCATGGTCGTTCTATCGATAGCCTCGATACTTCTGCTTCTTGGCGTCGCCTATCTGAAATCCTTTTCTCAGGCAACGGTCACCGGAAAGCTGCAACTGGATCAAATACAGGCAGACTTTTTTGCGAAAGGAATTCAGAACATCGCCCTGTTCAAAATCAAACGCTACCCCGACTTCTTTCTGCGCGCGTATCGCCACATGATTTATCACAAAAGGGTTGCCGCCGGCGACACAACTATCGAAGCTCCGCTGGCTCCAGCCCCCAACCCGTCACCTTTTGAGAAATTCACCGGCATTTATACCGGCCATGGACAGGACATTCTAAACAATCTGCCGGACGGAATCGACACCGCAACAGGGTTTACCGAACCATTGCAGGTGGCAACCTGGTCGACACAGTTTTCTCTTCTTTCTGCCGATGATTTCAACCGTGGCTTTATCGAGATTGTGGTCAACCTGCAGCTTGAAGGCAAAAACACGGTCGGAACCTATCGAATAAGTCTCGATGCCAGCCAGACTGCCAGGTTATAAAATGAAATCAAAAAAAGCGATAACACTTACCGAGATTCTTATTGCAACGGCGGTCTTTTCGCTGTTCATGATCTCAGCTTTCGGGGTCTTCAGTTCAAGTCAGTCGAGTTTCGAAAAAGGCTCCTGGCGGCTGCAGCGACAAAAACAGGCACAGATATTTCTACTGCGTCTCAAAGAATGTCTGGAAAAGGCCAACCATGCCTACGAAGTCAGACCTGACGGTCAGACCACCAGGTTTGGTGGCGTCCAGCCAATAGTCGTAAATGGCACCTGGCGCGACAAAGTCGCTTCGGCAAGCAACAACGCCATCATGTTCTTCTCGACCAATACGCCCTTTGTTCCTGCCATCACTGAAATGGGGCAGGTGCAGCGTCCCGGCATCTGGAAAGGTTACGCGCTGGAATGCATAGACAACGTCTTACGTTGTTACCAGACCGGCATCTGGAATAAAATGCCGGCAGTAACACCTGCAGAAATCGGTTCCCCGGATATTGGCAAATTTGTTTTTGGTGATACCACCGGTGATTTTTCAATAAGTCTTCAGGATGTAGGCGCTATCGGCGTTTTTGTTCAGCCCGCCACCCAGGCTGTCGACATTGGCAGACCTGAATTATTCATAACCGTTGAAATTCTTATGGACAAACCCAGGGAGAAGACCCGGGTGCAGGTCACCGAAAGAATTACCGCCAGAGTCCACGACCGAACCCTCGCCGAAGTTACAACCTCGGCTGACGGAGCCTTTCCCTTGAACTGAGGTCAACCTTGCCGATTTTCCTGTTTTTGATACTATTTATGTCATGCTCTGCTGCAGATGCCTGTTCCATGGAACCAAGCCAGTGGAAAAAGGTGGAAAGCATCGATCATGTCGAAATTCCCGGAACTTATGCGCTGACCGACGCATTGTTTAACTTCAAAGATAAATTCGAGCGCGAAATGACTGCCTGCGGTCTGGCCACCGGCCCGATCACCTGCGTCCTCACCACGGAAAACCCTCTTGAGCCTGCGATTGCCGGCGAACTGATCGAGCGCCTGAATGCAGCACTCGATGTGGTCTGGCAGGATGTGACCCTGATCGATAAAGCAATCACCGCCTCCGATTCTATGGCAATATCTTCGCCTCCCATCGGTATTAAGGCCGGCCATCTCGTGCAACTGCAGTTGAGCGGAACAAAATTCAGTCAGATAAACCTTGCAGACCAGAACTTCAAGCTTTACCAACTCTACCGACTGGTGACCCGTGAAGAGCTTCAACTCTATACAAGAGTCATCGCTAAAGACGGAAAAATTGTTTTTGTCGACGAATTCAGTGTTTCACCGACAATACTCGTCGACGCCCTGATTTCGCCAGTCGGTGGGTTTATTATCAGGCTCGAAAAGAATTCCTCACGCCCGCTGGTAGTAGACTTTGGCCCGGTTATTGAAGGCGGCGAACACGTTTTGCGATTCAACGATGCCTTCAGACAGCCTTCTTTGACACCCCCTCTTGTTGATTCAGAGAATTCAGAACCATTGATCGACATTCACAGACACTGAGGTGGCTAATGTCCAGACGTTTTTTAACCCTGCTCATACTTATCGCTCAGACAGTCCTGCTGCGAGCTGATCCGCTTTCAGTGGCCGTGCGCAGTCTCGACATGCAGATGTTCCAGTCGGTTATAGCTGACGGGCCAATGATAAATGCTACCGACTCAGCCGGCATGACAGCATTGCATCACGCCTGTGCTCTTGGTGCGATTGAAATGGCCGAAACCCTTCTCAAGCATGGCGCCGACCCCAAAATATGCAGTAATGACGGTCGTAATGCCCTGCATCATGCCGTCAGCATTCAGGCACTCTGTTTCAACCAGCAATCTCAACCCGGGGGCCTGACTATCTGCCCGCTTACCATTCCGCTGCTCCTGGCTTCTGCCGGCATCGATATCGAAGCAGCAGACTCTGCCGGGGAAACCGCGTTGCACATCGCTGCCCGCAACGGTCTGGTCGGGGTAATCGCCTCTCTGCTTCAGGCCGGAGCCAACCCGAACCATGTCAACAAAAACGGCGAAACCCCGCTGCACCTTGCAGGTGGCAGTCTGCCGCATCTTTCAGCTCAGGTTCTGCTTATAAACGGTGCAAACCCTGATCTGGCACGCAACGATGGTAAGAAACCGGTCGACCTGGCTGCTGATTCCGGAAATGCACTGCTGGTCAATATGATAAAACGGTATGTTCGAGAGAAATGACCGACTGCTTCTGCTTTTGACGGCGGCAATGTCCATGGCTGCCGTCGTGTCTGCCTGCAACAACGGCTGCCCTGGCAACGGCTGCCAGGTGGCCTCTGTAACCTTCGATCTGCCGGAATCAAGTATCAGTGCAGACACTCTTGCCAGACTGATACATTCTGGAACGCCCCTGACCATTTTTGAATGCCGTTCTGCCAGCCAAAGACGCGATGTGAAGATTCCCGGCGCCAGGGTCATTTCAGAGGACGCGACCGTGGCAAGTATGGCCGGCCTGTTGCCGGCTACCAACAGCCTGATAGTTCTCTACCCTGGAATAGAAGGCGGCCGCACTGCCTCGGCCGCCAATGAACTTCGTCAACACGGATATTTGAGCATTCTGGAATATCATGCCGGTATTCTAGGCTGGATGACTTTCGGTTATGAAACTGAAAGCGACGAATCGCGCCTGAAGTAAGCTTAAACCGCCAATGGCAGCGCAATCTCGAAAGTCGTGCCTGCTCCCGGTTCAGATTTGAAAACAACACTTCCATTATATTTCTTGATCAGCTTCATTGTAGTGACAAGGCCCATTCCGGCGCCACCACCGGATTGCTTGGTGGTAAAAAAGGGCTCGAAAATGCGGTTTTGAAGTTCAAAGGGAATACCAACCCCTGTATCAGAAACGGTCACAACCGCATGCAGCCTTGCCTGAGAATTTGTGGCATCTTCAGGAACCATTTCCCTTGTCTCAGCCCTGACCGATAGATTTCCACCCTGCGGCATGGCTTCGCCGCTGTTGACGCAAATATTGGCAATAGCCAGCTCCACCTGGTTGAGATCGCCTTTGACGGGAAGTATTTCCTGGGGAAGATCTATCGCAATCTGAATTTTGGCTGAAAAAGACAGGCGGGCTCCGGCCAGTGCCTCCTTAATCGCCTCACGCAGATCGAAAAAGCCGATTGGCAGTTTTCCGGAATTTTTCTTAAATGAATCCTGAAGCTTGACTACTCCTGAAGGGTTGGGCAGACTGGCTGCACCGGCAGATTTTACAGCCGGCGTGGCTGGTAATTGTGCCGATTCAGGCCCAACGGGCTTTAGCAAAGTATTCTGGATTCCTGGTGCCGGCAAAGATGTTTCAGCGTCGCCAGCAACGGCCGCCACATCTGCCGAGGCCGGAAACTTGCCACTGTCGCGCTTTTCATAATGATTCAGGCGGCTCTGTAACGAATTCAACTGGGCATTCAACTGAAATGAAGCGACGAAGAATAAAAAAAAGAACACACCGGCCATCGAAGCAACTGGACCAAAGGAACTGAAATAGACCGGCAACATGTTCACTCTGGCAATGTTGATCATGGCAGAAAAAATCAGACTGAAATAAGCAAGTATCAAGAACAGCAGACTGCTGAAAGTGCATCGATTTCCGCTAACCGGGTGACAAAGCACTATAATGCCGCCAACCAGCAGGATTATTGCCACAAGGTTCTAGCCGGATATTAAGAGAATCATTGAATCTCACCACAGGCAACTTTTCGGGCCGCAACAAAAAACATCGTGGCAGCAAGAAAAAAGAAGATGCCGGCAGCGATTGTCTGAAGATCCGTATGGGATTTCGCAAACAGCTGCAGAATTCCGGATGCTGTAAGAGCAAAATAACCAGTCATCAAAGGCTTCATGGCGGGAATACTGTTTTTTCTGAGCAGCAGAAGAAGACATATTGCTCCAGCAATCTGAATCGCAACCGCATATAGTTCAAGTTGCTCTGTCACAGCAATCCCCTCCCGAGAATCATATTATGTCAAAATATCACAACCTGGTGCTGATAGCAACGCTTGCTGCGCCTGTTCAGTAATTCCCGGCGAGTTTTCAAACCGACAGCAAAACCGGGAAGTGTTTAAATGAAAGACCCGATTATATCTAAGCAGGGCGGTCACACCGCGGTTTGATCCCGGAGATGATATTTTTGAATCTCCCGTCGATGATGAGAAGACCGGAAAAAATGAGAAGCATACCGACAATGTTGCTGAACTGCAGCGTCTCACCAAGAACCACATTACCCAGCAGGAGAGCGTTGACCGGAATCAGTAAAGTTACCAGCAGAGCATTGGTAGCTCCTGCTGAGGCGATGAGGGCAAAATAAATGAGATAAGCCAGGGCCGTGCACATTAAACCCAGCATGCAGACCGCAAACCATGTCAGGGGCTTCAAAGCGCTGAAATCTGGTGGGCTGGTCAGCAGAAGACCCGGAGAGAGAAAAATGATAGCGCCAACCAGACTGACGGTTGTCACCATTATCGTTGAAAACGACTTGAAACGACGGGCATAAATGCTGGCAACCGCATAATTGAAGGTGGCACAGAGAATGGCTCCCTGCGCCATTCCAGCCAGAACTATGCCGCGGGTCAATGACGACCAGACCATTACTATGATTCCGGCAACACCAGTCAGAACACCGGCGGCGCGTGCAAAGGTCAATTTCTCATCGGCGGTGAAAAAGTGCGCCAGAATCATCGCAAAAACCGGCGATGTGGCATTGAGAATTGAGGCACTGCTGCTGTCGACATGCTGCTGAGCCCAGCTGATCAGGTAAAATGGCAGCCCTGTGTTTATAATCCCCAGAAACGCTAACGACAGACGGGTTTTCCAGCACGATGGCACCTGCACTTTCATGACCAGGCAGATGCAGATCATGACGGCAACAGTGATAATCAATCTTACATACAGCAGCCAGAAAGGCGTGAGCTCGCGCAGTGCAATCTTGATAAACATGAATGCACTGCCCCAGATCATCGATAGAATTACAGTTAACAGCCAGTCGCGAGTTTTCATCTTTGCTAACGCCGCTGATATTACACTAACCGGCAGCAGAAATGGTAAAAATAATGACATAATCTGCCCAGAAATTGCCGGGAATTCCTGCAGATGGTTTGACATAGAAAATGCTTGAATTTATACTGATTTTCTGTGCAAATAGACATTAAAAATCCGACCAGCTACCCGGGAGTGAAAGTTGAATCAGCAGGAAAAAGCAACCGGCAACATTAGACACAATTATCCGCTTACCATCAGAGATGCTTCGGTATCAACTGCTTTCAGTCTTTTTTTCAAAACTTTCCCCTATGCTCTGATACGCTTTATCATTCTGATAGCCGTCACTTTCATCACCATTGTCTGGGGGATCATAACCTTTGGAGGAGCAGCCTGGATTTCAGACCGGGTTCACGGGATATTCGGCCTTGTATGGTTTGCTGGTGGCAGCGGCATATTCGGAATGCTCTGGCATGCCCAACATACCACCGCGAGGGACGCCAATACCTCCT
>CAZPCO010000060.1:0-11781 GCA_964585025.1 uncultured bacterium
GTAAACAAAGGGGTTGTAAAGAAGCTTCCCAGAAGTGCCAGCATCATTGCACTCAGCGCATAGAGGCACAAATTCGACCTGCTCTGCCACAGGTAGAGCAGCAGGTTGTCGAGATCAATTTTCAGCAGGCGATCACCTGGCTGTTTGTTTTCGTCGTTGTTCATCTGCCACCTCAAGATACAATTTCTCATACTGTTTCACAACTGCATTAAGACTGAAAAATTCCTCGATGCGTTGTCTTGCCACATTGCCCGTTGCTCTGAGCGAAGAAAAACCTGTGTCGAGCATTTCGATAATGCCTTCAGCGAGGGCTGTCGGGTTAGCGGGTTGAACTACCCGGCCGGTTCTGGCAACCAGATTTGCACTTTCACCGACGTCGGTGACCACACATGGTATGCCATGCGACATGGCTTCTCCGACAACATTTGGAAAAGCTTCAGTGATCGATGACGAGACAAGCAGAGTAAGACCGGCCATGATTGCTGAAACATCCTGACGATGGCCGAGCAGATGCGTCTGTGGTGCAATTCCGGCAAGTTTCAGAGCTTTCAGCAGAGGGGCATTATCATCGTTCATTCCGGCACCGCACATGATGAAATGTGTGTCTGGATATCTTGCTGCCACGATGGTTGCAGCTGCAATGAAATTTGCATGGTCCTTGGCAGGGTGATAGCGGCCGATTATGCCTATCAAAGCTGCTGTCTCAGAAATACCGAGCGTTTGCCTAAGTCTGCAGCCAGCATCTGCAGCGAAATACCTGGGAATCTCGAATCCGTTCAGAATAACCCGGATGATTCCGGCAGGATATCCGAAATCGATATGGGCAGCAGCGGCACGTTCAGAACAGGCAATGATGCGGGTCGGCAGAAAACGTGAAAGTGCGGCGCTGACATGTGCACTGACTTTCGTTTTTAGAGGATCATTGTGAAAACTTCCGTGCCGGATGCTGAAAATCAGCGGTATGTTGCCGGCCATGGCCGTCGCCAGTCCACCAAACAGGTCGGCGTGATACATCCAGGTATGGACAACATCGGGAGCCAGTCGTCTGATCATGCGGCTCAAGGCGAGAATCCGCAACGGGTTGGGCCAGTTTCTGTTCATTCCCAGGCTGTTGACCGTTATTCCATGTTTTTCAAGTTCAGTGGCCAGCTCTCCAGGCTGAAGAAGCGTAATGACGCGATGCCTGAAGACCGTCTGATCGGCGGCGGTAAGCATGCGGCAAAGCATTTTTTCGGCTCCTCCTGCAGAAAGATTGCCGATTATGTGCAGACATTCAGGTGGTTTCATCCGATTCTGCTCTGGTGTGCTCTTTCTGGCTGCATTTGTTGTGCGGTAGTGATCGATTATCATGCTGGCTCGTTGTTTCCAGCTGAAGCGGTTGCGTATCTCGGTAGCGGCTGCCTGCGCCAGTTTTTGGCGCAGCCCTGGATCAGATGCGAGCAGGCGAATGGCCCGGCACCATTCTGTGGTGTCAGAAGGGTCTACCAGCAGGGCTGTTCGCGTGTCGCAGAGAATTTCCTCGATGGCAGGAAGTCGTGAGGCGATGATTGGCCGGTGGCTGGCCATATATTCGAAGATTTTCAATGGCGACATCCATGGGGCAATGTTGCCGGCGCCATCAGGAGTGGTGGTCACCCGATGCTGATAAGGAGCGAGAAGGATGTCGCATTGCTGCAGAAATTCCGGGATGACAGCGTGATCCAGATGACCGCAGAAAAAGATATTTCCTGGACTCAGACGCTGCTTTGCTGCAATTTCCTCAGGGCTGCCGCCGGCAATGCGGAAGCTGCATTCCGGCATGGTGGTGGCGATTTCGATGATTTGTTCCAGGCCTTTGCCGGGAAACATACTGCCGGCATAGCCTAAAACCGGCCTGGTAATGGTATTTTCCACCCGCGACGTCGGCTGATGTGAAACTGATGCACTGTCGGGTGCAATAAGGACTCTGACTTTCCGGTTTAGAATGCCACGGTGCTTTTCGAGGTAATAGTCATTCAGGGTCTTGTTGATTACTACCAGTTGTTTGCAGGCGGGTGTTGCAAACAGCAGGCGCTCAAGACAGAGTCGTCCGACATGGTATGGGGCGGAATGTGCTTCGTAACAGATATCTGAGCCGAAATTCGCGGCGAAAATGAGTGCGTAGATATTGCGGCCATAAATCAGGTCAGGGGTAAAACCTGTATTTTGCATGCTTTTAACGGTCTTCCAGCCGTAGATGATGCCTCCGGCCGGCCAGAAATCAGGAGCTGCAACCAGGTTGATTCCAAAGTGCGTTTTTACGCCATATTTTGCGAAGATAGATTCAATTTCGGGGCAATTGTGGCCCGGCCGGGCAAAAAGCTCAACCTGATGGCCATTTTCGGCAAGAGCTTCGCACATTTTCATCACCTGGACGCTGTTCGCTGACCTGGATGGCAGTCGGGAACTCGAAAAATAGGCGATTTTCATGGGGTCAGGGTTGCTTTCTAAGCCTGATAACAAGCTGGTGTGCTGAAGTTTGACCGGCATATCGCAGCTTGTGCCATACGCGATGCCACATTAGATTTTCCAGAATTCCGATGCCGCAGAAGAGAAAGCGGTTATCGGTGATTTTCAGGTAGAGACGATAGAACGGGTCGTTACCATTGAAAACATGGTTGATTTCAATAACCTGGAGGTTGTGTTTTGCCGGGTCGAGATGCTCGAGAAGGCTTTTTTCATCGTAGTGGCGAAAATGTTTTCGAGAAAACGGCCGATTGAGAGTCGGCACGCTTACGAGCATGGTTCCACCAGGTTTAACGCGTTCAGCGGCGGCACTTACAAAACTGCCTATTTCGTTGTCCGGAATATGTTCGAGAACCTCGCTGCAGTTGACCATGAAAAATTTTTCGTCGAGACTTGCTGTCTGAGCGCATATAAAACGATACTTCGGGTTGAGAGCGCGGGCGAGGGCAATGGCTCTTTCGCTTGGATCAATACCTGTGCAAAGGCAGCTGGCCTGGTTACTGAGCAGCGATAGCAGCCGGCCGTCGCCACAGCCGATGTCGAGAATCTCTGTTGGAGATTCTTTCTCAATAAGTGAAACGGTATGTAGAAGGCAGCAGAGATAGGCGAATCCCCAGCGCAATGATCGATACCTGGTAAAATTCCCGGCCCCATCCAGAGAGGGAAGATAGTGATATGGAAAGCGATAAAGGTTGTCCTGGAGACTGAATTTATTGTTCATCGATATATTTTCTCACTCTGGCCTTCATCATAACCACCCAGGCAAAGTAGTAACAGGCAAAAGCCGTTGCTGCACCTGTAATGCCGTATGATCTGGACAGCAGCACTGTCAGTGTCAGGTAGATTATAGTCGATATGAGATTAATTTTAAACGATACCTGAGGCTGCCCTCTGGCAAGCATTGCCGGTTGCAGTGGCAGCCCTGCCAGCGCCAGGGTGTAAGCCAGCATGAAAATCATGGTGACTGGCATGGCCGAAGCATAATGATCGCCAAAGAATGTCACGATGATGGTTTTGCCAACTATCCAGAAGGTTCCAGAGACTCCGAGCCCGATAAATAGACCGGCGTATGCAGATTTTTTCAGCAGCGCGGCAAATTCGGCATTTCTGGATTCAGCGTGAAGACGGCTGAATCCGGCAAACAGGGTTTGATAAAGAGGGTCGGCGAGCATGGGCAGAAGCATGGAAAATTGACGGGCGATCTTCAGCTGTGCCAGCCCGGCCGGATCGATAAAAGCGGCGATGATGATCTGGTCAGCTTCACGGGTCAGAGTTTTAACGCTGGTATGCAGGTTGGTGATCAGAATGTAGCCCCGTATGGATTTCAGGGTGAGCGCCAGTTCGCGGAACGGCTGTTTAATGATACCTGCCAGGCGATGGCGACCTGTGACTGCCGTTGCCACAGCAATGAGAAAAGCCTGTCCGGAAATCGCAGCGGCAAGATAGATGCCGGTGAAATCATTCAGATTGAAACTGAAGGCAAAGCCGGCTGATGACCCGACAAGGCGCAGGAAAGGAGCGGTTAACGATGCGGCTGCAAGCAGGCCGAATCGGTTGCATAGCCTGAGGATGCCGACTGCGGTCGATGAGCCGGCGAGTATGGCTGCCGGGGCATATTGTTGCAGCAGAAAAGTGATATTTTCAGGCCAGTTGAGAAGTGAGACAACAGGGCCGGCGATAATTCTGAGCATCAGAAAGGAAGCGATGCCGGTTACCAGATCGAGTAGAAACGAAAGCTTGAGCAGGCGTTGCAGAGCCTCTTCGTCTTCTCTCTGCATGGCGCGGCTGCCGAAGGTGACGATTGACTGCCAGGTATTGAAACTCAGTAGTTGTGAAACCATCATGGTCAGGGCTTGAATAAAGACAAGGCTGCCGAAACCAGATGGCCCGAGAGTTCTGGCACTCAGGGCTGCAGCTGCGAGAGTCATCAGAGCTCCGAGGCTGCTGCCGCACAGGATTTTACCGGTGTTGACAGCGATCTTATGCAGCATTCTCGGCCTGCCTGCCTCTCTGTCTCAACATCAGGCAAAGCGTTGAGAACAGAAGGGCGTGAACTGACCACTGATTACGGGTCAGCAGTGCGAGTTCTTTGGTGTTGAGGATCAGAGCGGAGATAAACACCATAGCTGAAGCGATCGACAGGTATGGATCGATGTGCCTGGTTTCATATGCGGTCATTATGGCAAGCAGGTATGGAGCGAGCATCAGCAGGGTTCCGGCGATTCCGATTGCAAAAATCGTCTTAACCCAGCCTACATCGGACGGAATGTTTTCAAGACTGCCGCGGCCGAGATTCGAAGAGCCAAAGAACATTTCCAGCCAGCTGCCTGGAAGAAAAAACATGCTGGAAAAAGCTTCAATCGAAGGACCGCTCCAGGCAATCATGCTCGATATTTCATTTGCTTGACCCATTGAATAAGCGGCAAATTTCTCAGGCAGCCAGCCGATGATTGTACTGGTAAGGAATGCAATACACAGGGCGAGAATCGAAAATTTCATAATGTTTTTCATTATTTTTTCCGGGCCAGGTGATTGCCTGCCTGATGCCATGAGAAATGGCAGACTAAGTGGCAGCATGATCATGCCCAGGAGCAGCCCGCTTCTGCCGCTGATCAGTATCGAGATTGCCAATAGCGGCACACCGGCGATCGTGAGCAGGCGGCCAAGGTTGCTCTGGCAGCTGCGCAGTGCTATTGGCATCAGAAGTAATCCCAGCATTTGCAGCACCGATGTCTGTGATAGACCATAGGTCAGGCCTGAAATGCGGTAGCCATCGAGAAACGAGCTGCCATGATTAACGTAGGATAATGCATCAGTAAGCTGGTAAACATGATTTCGTAACCAGCTGCTGGAAAACATTGCTGTCATCAGCGCTGCATGCCCCGAAAGCGCCAGGTAGATATCACGGATCAGGCAATTTGCGAAACCGGAGCCTGAATGGGTCAGATAGAAATTGGTCAGAGCAAGAGCGCCCAGAAAATTGACCAGTGCCCGCAGTGATCTCAAAGCTATCTGGGTGTCGAAGAGTCCGTTGAGAAGTACAACCAGCATTGAATAGATGCTCAAAAGAACAAGACAGGCAATCGCCTTCAATACAATACGATCGGCAAATAGTTGGCCTTTGATCAGGCTCAAGACAATGAGGCCCAGCGAAACCAGAAAAATCAGATCGACAAATTCGCCGGCTTTCCAGCCGAAAATCAGAACAAAAGTCGTCAGGCTGAGCAGAACCGATCGCAGCATTTAAGCACCCGCCAGATTTCGCATTGATGGCATGTTAATGTATTGGCCGGACGATTACAAGTTGACGCGGCAAGCGAAAAAACTTGAAGTTGCTTTGCTTTGCCCGTAATGACTACAATCTGTAGCTGGTCTGGCAGGTTAAGCAGGTTATTCATTCAACTGACGGTTGTTTTTGCTAACCGGGTCATTCTGTGGTATAAATTTTCAAATCCTTTAACCAGATGCAGGAGAACTCAATGTACAAGAATCCGGTTGCCCGCCAGTGGGTCTTTTTCGCAGCACTGGTCAGCGTCTTTGTATTTTGTATTGGAGCCTCAGTTTATTCAGAATCTTCAATTGTAGAATTCACGGCGATCGGTAAGGTCGAATCGATTTATCGTGACCGTGTCAGCCTGAAAATTTTGCACATTCTTGGCTCAGATACTCAGGAATTGCCGCTCGCTACCGGCAGCTGGGTCAGTTTCGATCTGCCGCGCGAATTTCGTGACAAGAACAGACGCCGTGATCGTTCGCAGATCACTTATGGCAATGTCATCGAAGCCCAGCTCATTGGCAATATGGCTACCGAATATGAACTCAAGACCAATGGGGATAAGTCCGAAACCATTAAACAAACTGTGCCTACCGTTCTTCTCTGGACAGCGCAGTCAGTCAGGAAGGTCAAGAATGCCAATGATTATCTGCCTGAAGAAGAGAGAAAGTCTGGCAGAAAAGGCCGTGGAAAACGTGAAAAGAAGCCCAAAGAGCCGGTAAAAGTCTGGACTCAGGAAGAAACTGTGCGCGGCAATATTCTTCTGCATAAAGACAAAGTCTATCTTAAAGAAGACCGTCTTGGCAAAAAGGATCGCGGCCTTGAAATCATTTCCGCAGACTGGACCGAGAAGCTCAAAGCCATGCCAGGTACCCGCGTTGTCCTGCATGGAACGACCCATCGCACCAGTGTTGCATCAGGTACTCTGGAAATCAGAAATCTGATGAGAATCTATCAGAAATAAGCACAGGAGTAGCCCATGCGAGCCCGGAATCTGCTATTAGCCGCCTTTTGTCTTTTGGCTCTGACTATGTTCTCCGGTTGTGGCGCCCAGAAAAAGGCTGCTGCGCCAACCAGGCTCGTCGTTGAGCATTTCACCAGAACCAAGGGGCTTCCCGAGGAAGCGATCACCTCGATGGCTGTTTTTGCCAACAAGATCTGGGCCGGCTCTCAGAAGGGGCTGTTCACCTATGACGGCGTAAACTGGCAGATATTTCAACGAAAAAATACCAATGTTTTTGGTTCCGATATTATTGAAGATCTCAAGGTCTGCGAAAACGTTCTCTGGGTTGCCACCGACAACGGTGCCTGCAGTTTTAACGGCAGCAACTGGATGTCGGTGTTTACGGGTGGCCGGGCACGTTCGGTCATCGGTAAGGGAAGCGAACTTGCGATAGCTACAGCCCGTGGCGTGGTTTATTCGAACGGCGGCGAACCAACCGCCATGGGAAAAGACAACGCCGGTCTGGTAATGGATGAAGTGACCCAGGTGATGTTCGATTCACAGGGTCAGTTATGGGCCGGCACCCGGGCAGGAATGGGCCGTCTCGCATCCGGTATGTTTCAGAATTATACTGGGCCGGCCAAGTCAGTTATGGGTTCTTCGCTCATTGATGTGCCGGCAAGTCCTTCAAACTGTCGTTTGCCCGGCAACAATATCAAAGTCATAATTCCTTTTCAAAATATGCTTGCAATCGGTACCACCAGTGGTCTGGCAGTGACAGACATGGCCAACACATGGAATGTGTATATGTCTCAGCACCGTGACTGGGTTCAGCGTGCGGGCCAGATCGTCGAAGACGTCGTTCCCGGCAATAGTCCGCTTCCAGGTAACGTAATCAATGCCCTTGCGGCCAGCAGTAACTTTGAAATGCTGTTTGTTGGCACTGACAAAGGGCTGGCGATATTACGTGGTGCTGAATGGCTCGATATAGCAACTCTGATGCCTGATGTGCCCAAAATCGCCATTACCGGTCTTGGCTGGCTCAACGGCGATCTCTGGATCGCTACCGGTTATGGAATATATCAGGTTAAGAACGTTGCCAGCCTGATTGCTTCGACACCGGCTCCCGGCACCAATTGACTTCGGTGTCAAGCTGCTGCTTATGTCACTGATCAAACCGAATAATCGCAATACGCTGCATTTTCTGCTGCTTATCTTTGCTTTTGCGGTACCAGAACTGCTGCATGCTCAGTCTGCTTCAGCCACGGTCATGCCTGGTGCTGACCAGGGCGCGGCAGGACTGCCCCCGGATGTAAAATTCATACTGGCCACGCTGGGCGGCGGCGGTATAGCAGGCTGGGCCGTCGGCTATACGATGAAGAAATTTGCCAAGATGCTGGCACTGATCGTTGGTGTCGCTTTCATATCTTTGCAGATGCTGGCTTTCAACAGCTATATCATCATCGACTGGGAGCGCATCAGAAGTGCTGTTCCTGATAAAAGCATCGAGCAGTCTGCTACTGGTCTGATGTCGATAATCACTTATAATCTGCCTTTTGCCGGTTCATTTATGGTTGGTTTCTGGCTGGGTTTCCGTAAGGGTTGACTCAGAACATGTTTTCAATTCAGGAAACTGCCGCCCGGGTTCGCGACTGGTTTTCTGTAAATCGTCTGCAGATGAGCGGCAATGGAGTCTGGTTTGCCGGCGGCGAACCTAATACCATGGACCCTGCCCGGTATGAAGATGCCGGAGTTCGGATTTTGATTGTTCGTTTGTCTGAATACAGTGAAGTTGCTGCCGGAATCACACATTCATATCTTTATCAGATGGCGGCTTCGGTGCCCGGATGTTATGCTGATCTGGCGTTTCTTCCTCCTGAGCGTGATGAAAAGCTTTTGCGCAATGCGGGCATTTCTTTACTTACCGGAACTTCAAGCAAGTTGCCGGCACAGGCTTTCGATATCGTAGCGATCAGTAACTCGGTTCTCCAGGAACTGTTGAATCTTCCGGCACTCCTGCATTATTCTGGTTTGCCATTGAGCCGCGTCGGCAGAGAAAAAGCTGGCAGCCCGCTGATTCTGCTCGGAGGCAGCAATTCTTCTGTTCATTCCATATTGCATGGCCCGGTAGATAAAGAGGGTGGTTCGGGCCTTGTCGACGGCATCTTCATGGGCGATGGCGAAGGTGTTCTGACGCAGGCGTTAGAGCTGGTGCGCGATCATCGAGATCTGAATCGTGCCGAAATGATCGCTCTTTTGCGGGCGCGGATCAGCAGTTTTTACGATCCATGTTCTTTTGTTCAGACATATGCTTCTAATGGCTCTCTGAATGGAATATCTGCGGAAGTGGGTCTGGCAATGCCTGTGCCCAGCGGGAAAATGGCCTGTCGTCCAGGCGCAGAGACGTTCTGCGGTGGGCCGATTCTATATGAAGGGGCTGGAAGTTCGCATGTTATAGTGTCGGCTGGATGCCCATCATTCTGTTCTTTCTGCAAAGAATCGTGGGAGCAGAAACCTTATCGCGAGAATTCAGCCGAGGCGGTTCTGGCCGCAGCCAGATCGCTGAAGGCAACGATGGGTCTGCATGAGATTTCGTTGATGACTTTCAATGCCAATACCTGTTCAGATATTTTTTATCTGGTCGAGCGTTTGAGCGGCATGTTCGAACGGGTATCCATCAAGAGTCAGCGTTTCGATGCCGTGGTCAATTCTCCTGAGTTGCTCGATATGCAGTTCGATGCGGGCAAGCGCACATATACCTGCGCAATGGAAGGGATCAGCGAGCGTTTGCGGACTTTACTGCAGAAAAATCTCGATGAAAAAACTATTCTGACCGGTATTGATCTTCTGCTGCAGCGAAATATGCGGCAGATGAAAGTTTTTCTCATTGTAACCGGTTACGAACAACAGACTGACATGGACGAGTTCAAAGCCTTCCTGGAACGGGTTAAAGGCAGATGCGCGGCGGCAGGCGGGCGGCAGAGGTTGACTTTTTCGCTTGCCACGCTGTTCAGGGCGCCACAAACGCCGATGCAGTATGCGCCGGTTCGTAATGCTGAAGCCGGATTGCGAAGAATTCTGAGCGATGTTTCCGATGCGGTTGTCGCAGCCGGATTCGAGGCCAGAATCAGCAGCGGCCCAGAAGATGCAATGGTTTCTGAATTCATTGCCTTTGCCGATCGCAGACATACCCAGATACTTGTTGAGGCTTCTATTGAACAGAATCTGCGCTATCGCGGCGAAATATCGACAAAAACCCTGGAATTCTGGCGAAAATGCATGACAAAGCTGGGATTGAAATCCTTGATCGATCAGGAACGTGACCTGCAGACAATTTTCCCATGGGATGACGTAGATACGGGCATTGACAAGACTTTTTTATGGCAGACCTGGCAGAATCTGCAGTCAGGCAAAGAAATTCGGGCATGTCTGGCGGCGCCATGGGGTGGCGGGTGCTGTTCCGGGTGCGGTGCCTGCGCTTCTCCCGAGGAGATTTCGCATCTGACTCATATGGGGCCGGAGATTGCATCCAGGCTCAGGCATGCCGGTGCGGTTGCCAGGCATCAGCTGTGGCTGCTGGTCAATATTCCACAAAAATGGGCTTTTTGCAGTCGTGACTTTATCAAAGCGGCGCTGGCCAGGCGTCTGATGCTTGACTGTCCTGCTGCGGTCGACTCCTTTCTCAGCGTCGAGCTGGTAGAACCCGATTTTTTCAGTTACGGGCGTGCCATAGCGAAGCTGTCTTTCACTGCTGCTCCTGATCTATCTTCGACCATGAAAAGTTACGAAGACGACATCAGTCTGGTGAAAATTTTGCGGCCGGCCGCCAGGCCTGAGGATACAGCTTTTCCTGTAGTTCTCGAAGCTGCTGGTGAAGGGAAGGTGCCTGATGCTTCGGTTGCACGCGAGATTGATACCATGCTGGTTAAATATAATCTGAAGAACCAGAAGCAGCGCCAGAACGGCTGGTTGAACTGGCAGATAAATCCAGGGCAGGCGCGTCGGGCAGGAATCGACAAAATCAGTCTGGAAGAGAGCAGCGGGGTCTTACGCATCAGGCTGATTCGCTGGCCTGAATTGTTCATGCTCAATCGTCTTTGTGGCGGAAAACCTTATCTGGTTTCACTTCCCGGGCTGGAAAGTTAAAATTACTTGATATCGCAAGTGATGAAGGCTTATAATCTTTAGGTTGTAGTGTATTGGAAATACAGGCTATGGCCAGATACAAAGCAAGGAAGGAAAGGTTATGAGAATCGCTGTTCACCCGTTGCAGGAAAGCGAACTGAAGCCTCTGATTCACGATACCAGCAAGCTTGGCTTCTGCAAGTATTTTACCGATCGCATGTTCACCATGGATTTCACCGAGGAAGACGGTTGGGGTAACCCGCAGATAAAGAAACTGCAGCCATTTATCATCGAGCCTTCAACTCTCGTTCTTCACTATGCCCAGGAAATATTCGAAGGTTTGAAAGCCTTCAAGGGTAAAGATGGGGTTATTCGTTTTTTTCGGCCTGAAATGAATGCCAAGCGCTTCAATCGTTCTGCCGATCGGCTTTGTATGCCCCATTTTCTCGAAAATGACTTTCTCGAAAGTATCAATTCGATAGTTTCAATCGAACAGAGATGGGTTCCGGACAGCAAGGGAGCGGCGCTTTATATCCGGCCGTTCATGTTCGCCACCGACAGCACACTCGGCGTGCGTGCGTCATCCAACTATGTCTATTGTGTTATTCTCAGCCCGGTTGGCCCCTACTACCAGGAAGGCTTCAATCCGGTAAGTCTTTATGTCTCTGATGAATTCACCCGGGCAGCCAAGGGTGGCCTCGGTGAGGCAAAAACAGGAGCCAATTATGCTGCCAGTCTGCTTGCAGGTCGCAACGCCCGCAAAAAAGGCTGTGCTCAGGTTCTCTGGCTCGATGGCGCGGAACATCGTTATATTGAAGAAGTCGGGGCAATGAATATCTTTTTCGTGTTCAATGGCAACACTCTTGTCACCCCCAAATTGAATGGCAGCATTCTGCCAGGCGTCACCCGTGACAGCGTTCTTAAACTAGCTCCAATGCTTGGCCTCAAGGCTGAA
>CAZPCO010000061.1:0-11568 GCA_964585025.1 uncultured bacterium
AACCAGACTGGAATGTTGCATCGAAGCTGCCCATCGGGCTGAATTTTTTCACCAGACCGTTGCTTTCCAGAATGAAAAGAGAATCTGCATCGGCCCTGATGCTTACCGGTGCCAGAATTGGAGCGGCAGCGGTCGAACCGAAACTGCCCAGAAAAGTACCCTGGTCGTTGAAACAGAGAATTCTTGCCTGGTTGCGATCAGCAACCCACATTTCGTTCTTTCTGAACGAAATGCCTCCAGGTAGATCGATACTGCCGCCAACGGTTGGATCACCGTTAATCATGCCCTTAAAAGTGCCGTCTTCATTGAAAATGTGAATACATTTCCTTGTAGAATCGGCAAGATAGAGAGAATTGTTTCTCAGTGCCAGAGAAATCGGCAGACCAAAGGCACCTGGTTCCTCACCTTTTTTGCCAAAGACCTTGACGGTTGTGCCGTTGCGGTTGTATCTGGTCACCTGTCTCAACTGGCTGTCAAGAACCCACAGACCACCGTTTTCTCCCCAGACGACCGCATGCGGCCAGGCTGTCTGGTTATCACGGTCGGCGAGAGCAAAACTGTTTTCAAGTTTAAAAGTAGCTGTGGCAGGCAGTCTGCCGAGCTCATTGATCGATTCCGTTTCTGGTTCTACCGGTATTGCTGATTCATGATCGATCGCCGGCATATCACTGAAATCAGGCATGTCGGGAACAGGAGCAGGAGAGGTCGCCGGCACCTGCGGTTCTGGAGCCTTTATCGGCACTTCCTCGATCACGGGCTGATAGAAAGCTTTTCTGACTTGAACCATTTGTTTGTTGCCATCAACAAGCGCTTTAACTTCAATTCCGCACGACAGGCCATCGAGCAGGTCGACCGGAATCGTAAGTTCGATTTCATAAGGCTGAGCGCGATAACTTATGCGATCGACAGAGCCCAGCGGCGAAAGATTTTCGGAAAGATCGATCGATGCGATAGTCTGGTCGCCTTTCTTGATCAGTAACTGACTGTTGTGCAGCTGTGAAACCTGGGAGTCAGGGTCTGACATCAGATCGATACTCTGATTCCAGTAAATTCTGGCTTTTACATCACTGCCTGCCATAGAAAAATCGACATGCAGTTCAGGAAAAGCCGGAACTTTGAGAATTGTCCGTTTCGTAAGCGTTTCATCAAAGACTACGACATTATAAACCGCGCCCGGAATCACTTTTTCTGGCACAAAAGTCAGCATATCCGGTTCAGGACTGAACCGACGCCCTTTGATGGTGAATTCACGACCATCGACGGTGCGTAGAAAAACCTGAATCATCGCCTGAAGCTTGTCGGCAGAAACGAAGTTCACGTCTTCATAAGAAAAGCGAAATCCGTTGAATGGATTCAGGTAAGACCCGGATACGGGGGAAATGAGATCGGGCTGAGGACCTGCCGCAGCGGCTGAAGCTACCATGGTTGGGGTTGCCGTACTGCCGGCCGTGAGACTGGCAATCTCGACAGGAACTGCAGGATTGTAAATCGTCGAAGAAGAAAGCATCGGAGTGAGTTCAACAGCGGCCGCAGTCGTCTGAGTTGCGGTTGGCACAACGACTTTAGGCGCGGAAACTACGGCTGCAGTAGCAACTGGAGTCAGAACAGGGGCGGAAAAAGTCGCTGGAGCCTGCACCAGAGGTGCTGCAACAGTCTGGGTTGCTACAGGAGGCGGGGCAACTACGGTTACCGGAGCCGAAGCAGTGCCTGAAGAGGGATTGCTTTCGAAGACTTTGAGAATGAAGCGGATTTCGACCGGTTCAGCAGTCGTCGGGGTCATGGTTATTTCGTAAATGCCAGTTTCAGGAACAAGTAAACTTTTGATCCCATCGGCCTTTTCAATCAAAATACGTTCATCTGAAGTCAGTTTGACTCGTGGAATGAGAATACGGCTGGAAGCTCCCCCACCCTGCTCTTCAATCTCAAAGCTGATTTGAGAGCCTTTTTTCAACAGCATATAGTTGGTAATTCGGGCATCAGCGCTACGATCCGGCCGAAATGCGCCGCGATAATCGAACAGACGGTCTGCGCCAGCCACCTGAACCATGAGTGTTAAAAACAAGCAGAGCAGCAATTTCTTCATCATGTGCCTCCAGCACCTTCTACAGGCTTATTTGAGCCAGATCGAATCCGGGTAAAGCTTGCCCAGCAGGCTCCAGACACTTTGAGCTTCGGCATGAGCCATATGACGGTTATAAACGTCAGCGATAACAGCCAGCCCGTGTTCAGCTTTGTACATACGCTGGCTTCCTGAAACAGCTTCTATAAGCAGGTCGGTTCCGAGGTCGGGGAAAACTTCAACGGCGGCCAGCCCGGCGAGAAAGATTCTGTCTCTGGCTTTCATCGGGCGGTAAAGAGGCATGAGAACATCTTCGATCATTTTACAGATCTGTGGGGTCAGTGATGCTCGAATGGCCTGATAACGATCATATGCCTTCTCTTTTTTGCCGGACGCATTGAGATAAAGCATTTCAACCGGCAGGCCACGCCATCCGGTGCAGTAGAATTTTTCAACAGTGTCATATCTGTCGAGAACCATGTTGCCGATTGCCAGCATGAATTCCAGGTGTTCGCGGGTAACGACCGGAAGATGACCGTTATCATAAGGCAGACGATCAGGCATGCTCAACAAACGGAGAACGTCGTTATTGCCTTCTTTGGTGATTATTCTTGCAGGGGTAAGGCCAGAGACCAGAGTTTCCATTTCTGCCTGTGCGGCGAGAGCTGGAATGCTCTTAAGTTGTTCGAGAGCCTTCAGAGCCGCTTCCTTATTTTTGAATTCATATTCCTGTAGATAACGAAGGTCGATAAGAGCGCGATAAAGTTCATCAGGATCTGCTTCCGGGAATCCGGCGAGAAATTTTTCGAGTTTCAGCAGACGGATCTGCGGTGAACTGGCATGTTTGACAACTCTTTCCAGGCCGCACCATTCGGTGATGATTGAATTGAAATATGGGGCCTGAGCATCTCTGAGGCTGATACTGCTTAAGGCAGCCTCCGGAGCCTGCTTGGCGAACCAGGCACGATCGACCGCTTCGTCGAGAATTTCGACTGCTTTGCTGCCGCTGATTTTGCCGTCCTGCAGGCGCTTGAGAACGCCATCGACAAGGCGGTTACCAGAATGAAACCTTCTGAGATCCCGAGTCAGTTTCTTTGATGGCCGCGAAATCTTCTGCCCTTCAATGAATCGTTCAGCAGTACGATACTTGCCGGCGCTCAAGTGACCGGTAAAAATCTGGCTTTGTTCGGAATATGAAAGTCTGCCAAGAGCCGAAGCGGCATTCAATGACTTTTCGGCGGTTTTCTGATCCTGGACTGCCCAGGCAGCCATGGCACGATACAGGTATACTTTTCGGATGTTACGGCCTTGCGGAAAAATCTGAATGTAGGTATCGGCCGCAGAAGCGACTTCGTCGATCAGATCAGGGCTATAGCATGAGATCGCGGCAAAGAATGCCTGTTCACGGACTCTGTCGACATATTCTGCTGTTGTCCAGCTGATTGCATCGGCAAAAGCATCTTTAAGCATCTTCTGAGCTCCTGCTGGGTCGGAAGACCAGAGTTCACCGGCGGTGGCAATTCTCTTTTTTATGGTATCAAGACCGGGGGCGGCAAAGAGATTGCTGCAGCTAATGATCAGAGCGATGCAAAGCCAGATTCGCAGGTACTTCATAAACATTTCCTCCACTCAGATTCAATCGGTTTTAGGATTTTTCGGGCGGGTATCAGCCCCGGTCTTACGGTTTTTCCAGCGTCGTCGACGGTTATGCTGGCCGCCGCCGTCCTGTTGACGTGTTTGTTCGGCATTTCTGCCGCCATTATTGCCGTCATTATGGTTGTCGGTAAGGTTCTGGCCGGCATCGATCTGTGGCACGACAGTCGAACCAGGTTGAATATTGCCGGCAGTCTGTTCCTGGGTTTGCCCGGCAGCAGTTTTATCGGCTGTATCCGGCCTTGGCGGTCTTTCCGGTCTCGGTGGCCTATCTGGTCTCGGTGGTCTATCTGGTCTGGGCGGTCTATCAGGCCTGGGCGATTTTTCAGGTCTGGGTGGACGATCTCCGCGTTCCGGTTGCGAGGGTTTTGGCCCGCGCTCGTTCCTCTGCCTTTCGCCACGAGGTGCCTGGCCCTTTTGAGGACGTTCATCATTGCGCGGATGCTTTTTCTGTCGCAAATCTGTGGCTTTGAATTCAAGGCCGGCTATTACCTTTTCAAGTGCATCGAGAAAGTCGTCACGGCCGGCGAAGGTTTTGGCCGAAAAGAACATGGAAAAAACACCTTTTATATCGTGCTGAATGGAATTGCGCATTTTTATCGCCTGCTGGTTGCTGAGTTTATCAGCTTTAGTCAGCACCGCAAAATGATTGAATTTCTGATCACGGATCCATTCATGCATCTGAATATCCAATGGCGATGGCCTGTGCCTGATATCCAGAACCTGAACCACACCTTTGAGATTTTTACATTCAGCGAAGAATTCGTTCATCATTGCCTGAATTCTTGCCCGGGTAACCTTCGACGCTTTGGCATAACCATAACCCGGGAGGTCGACAAGATAAAAAGCCTCGTTTATGCAATAGAAATTAATGGTCAGGGTTTTGCCGGGCAGAGAACTGGTTCTTGCCAGCTCCTTGCGCCCGGTCAGAGCATTGATCAGCGATGATTTGCCGACGTTGCTGCGCCCTACCAATGCTATTACCGGCAGTTCGTCGGCAGGCAGGCCGTCTTTGCTGGTGATACAGGCGCTGAATGTCGCCGAGGTAATTTTAATTGTCATTTTTGTCTCCGCGACTTTTTCCGGACTTTTTGCGTGCTTCGGTACCAAGGGCGCGTTTGCTGAAAACCAGGGGGGATTTCTTCGGCTGCCCATTCAATGCCAGTTTCAGAACTTCACTGGCCAGACCAACCTTGTGGATGACAAGATTTTTGAGAATCTGCGGTGGAACCTCTTCGAGTTCTTTTTCGTTATCGTTGGAAAGAATGATATTGGTGATATTCTGTCGATGCGCAGCGAGAAGTTTTTCCTTGATGCCGCCAACGGGCAGAACCCGACCGCGCAGGGTGATTTCACCTGTCATGGCAAAATCGTTGCGAACCGGCACTTCGTTGAGAGCCGAATAAATAGCCGTAGCTATCGCTATACCTGCAGAAGGACCGTCTTTAGGAACGGCACCCTCAGGAAAGTGTATGTGCAGATCGATTGATTCATAATCGATTGGCCGCATATTGATCTGGTCAGCATGGCTTCTCAGATATGAAAGGCTGGCGTGCGCCGATTCCTTCATGACATCTCCCAGAGAGCCGGTCAGGATAATCTTGCCACGGCCAGGCATGACAACGACTTCGATGGGAAGTGTCGTTCCGCCGACTTCTGTCCAGGCGAGGCCGTTTACCAGACCGATATCGTCTTTATCTTCACGCTTGTCATTATGATATTTGGGAATGCCAAGATACTTTTCAACACTGGTATTATCTACCTTGAGGCTGATTTTTTCCTTACCCTTTTCAGTAATGCTTGAAAGCTTGCCCAGCACGATATCGCGGGCAATTTTGCGGCAGATCGAAGCAAGTTCGCGTTCGAGACTGCGCACGCCTGCCTCGCGCGTGAACTTTCTGATTACCTCGGTAACCGCCGATTCTTCTATAGTAATATTATTCTTATCGATTCCGTTCGCTTCCTTCTGCTTTGGAATCAGGTATTTATTCGATATCTGCACCTTTTCCTCTTCAGTGTAGCCAGGAAGATAAACGACTTCGAGGCGGTCACGCAACGGCCCGGGGATTGTATGCGGCACATTGGCGGTGGTCAGAAAAAGAACTTTCGAAAGATCGAAAGCAGTCGAGATGTAATGATCGGAAAACGCATGGTTCTGTTCTGGATCAAGAGCTTCGAGCAGCGCAGAACTCGGGTCTCCCCGGAAGTCCATACCCATTTTGTCGATTTCGTCGAGCAATATGACTGGATTCCGGGAACCTGTATCGCGCAGGGCCTGAATGATACGCCCCGGCATGGCGCCGATATAAGTGCGGCGATGACCGCGAATTTCAGCTTCGTCACGCATACCGCCAAGAGAGATACGGGCAAACTTGCGGTTCAAAGCCCTGGCGATCGATTTGCCGAGTGAGGTTTTGCCGACACCCGGGGGGCCAATCAGGCAAAGAATCGGGCCTTTTATCGACTTTTTCAACCGACATACGGCAAGGTATTCGAGAATTCTCTCCTTGACCTTTTTCAGGCCGAAATGGTCTTCGTCGAGTATTTCCTGGCAGCGTTCGAGGTCGATACGGTCGCGGGTCTGCTTTTTCCAGGGCAGAGCGACAAGCCAGTCGATATAGTTGCGGGAAACGGTTGCCTCTGCAGATCCTGGAGGCATTTTGGTCAGTTTGGCCAGTTCCTTTTCGGCCTTTTCGCGGGCTTCTTCAGGCATGCCTGCTTTGGCAATAGCTGCTTTAAGCTCTTCGACTTCTTCAGTTCTCTCGTCGGCATCGCCGAGTTCCTTCTGAATGGCCTTCATCTGCTCGCGCAGATAATATTCTTTCTGAATCTGCTCCATCTGTTTGCGAACCTGGCCGCGTATCTTCTTTTCGACCATCATGATTTCGAGCTCGCGATTCAGAATGGAAGCGATTTTTTCGAGCCGGTCGCGAGGTTCGAATGCTTCAAGAATCTCCTGTTTTTCTTCTACTTTGAGATTCAGATGAGCGGTAATGATATCTGCGAGCCTGCCTGGTTCTTCGACATTGTTGGCAACCATGATCACTTCGAGTGGAATCTTCTTGTTCAGCTTGACATACTGCTCGAAAAGCGTGATCACATTGCGCATCAGTGCCTGAAGTTCGATTGACTTGCGATCTTCGGTTATGATGCGTTCGCCTTCAACTTCGAAGTATTCATCGAGTTTGGTAAAACGCTTGATTCTGACCCGGGTGGTGCCTTCAACCAGAATCTTCAAAATTCCGTCAGGCAGCTTGAGAAGCTGAAGAATTTCAGCGATGGTCCCGGTTTCAAAGAGTTCCCCGGCTTCCGGGTCATCTGTTTTCGCCTGTTTTTGTGAACAGAGAATGATCTTGCGATTTTTCAGCATCGCCTCTTCGATTGCCCTGATCGACTTTTTCCGCCCGACGAAAAGGGGTACAACCATGTATGGAAAAACCACTACATCCCGCAGTGGCAGAAGAGGATATGTTTCCGGGCCCGCTGACTGGCCGGTAATTTCGTCGTTGTTGTCCTGATTGTTGCTGCGATCTTCAGTTGCCATTAATAATTTCTCCTAGCGGAAATGTCATGATTTTACTGCATAAACATAAAAATAGAAAGTCAGTCATTTTTTGGCTTGTCCTTTCTGATGAATGGAAGTCGTCCAAGTTGTTTGAAAAGCCTTTGAAGAATGGCAAGTCGTGGCATGAGACCAGGGTTGCCCTCATCCAGAACCGCCGGAAGGTTTAACAGACAGGCTTCGATATTGACCTTCGCTTCCTTGAAAAACCGGAAAATTTCCAGATAATTGATCCCGGCAAGTTTTTCAAGCTGGTCAAGACGGGCTGCGATCTCGGTTTCAAGCTCGCAGCAGGGCTTTTCTTCTACCTGCCTTTCAACGCGTTCAACCTTGCTGCGCAACCTTGAATGCAAAGACGAAAAACCTTCGATGTCGAGACTTTGCATATCTTTCCATTCCCGGGCTGCTTCATAAAATGAACACGGGTCAAATTCATGAGCCGAAAAGTAACAGTCACCGGCAAGTTCCTGCTGGTTTTCGCGTAAAACCTCTTCAGCAACCTGTTCGAACCAGCAACGGCGGTCGAGATCAAATTCCGGAAAAATTTCTTTGAACGCCTTGAAAATATCTACCTTGATACTCGCAGTCTTCAACAGCGAAAAAATGCGCCGCGGCGATACGACCATCCGTCCAGAAAGCCTTGCATGTGCCCGCATCAGAATCGAAAGACTGATCATCTGGGCAAGAGGAATCTGAGGTGACGGAATCCTTCCGGCAAAATAACTGCACATTTCCTGAAGGACAGGAAGAAACTGCTGACAGCTTTCAAGAGAACCGATACAGCTCATGACCATGGCAAAACCGGTATTGGGAAGGTTTCTGGCTGTTTCAGTATTCTCGCCTTCCTGTAGGAGAGTCAGCAGCGTCATGGTCTGAGTCGATTCCCGGTTGAGCTGGAGAATTGGAGAGATCCAGCTGGCGCAGCGGGCCAGTGCAGTGGTGTCGTCTGGAGCGCCGGAATTGCCAGTCTGGAATTTGCCGGCAATGGCTGCCAGTCTTCCGGGCAAGGTCGCAATGTCGCTTCGATAAAGAGAGAGAAGACTGCTGAATTTATCATTCAAAGCTGCTGATCTGCATGCGGCCTCGAACTGGTTGTTCTTTTCCATGGTAGAAAGCGCAATAACAGCCGGTACCAATTTTCCATGCGCATCTTCACATGGAAGATAATCGGTATTCATGGTCAGAAAACGGCTGACAACTGATTCAGGAAGTTCAAGAAATTCTGAGTTGAAGCGGATCAGGATCGGATGCAGGCTCTCTGAAAACAGACACAGACGCTGCAGCCTCTGGATATCTGCACGCAGCCTGAAGCCATCGGGTAACGTCGAACGGATACGTGCGTCAAGAATTTTTTTTCTTTCAGCAGGTTCTGCAGCAAGACCGAAGGTATTCATCAGCTGCAGGAACGAGTCCACACCTGTCAGTTCATGATAAGTGATTCCTGAAATATCGCGGGACGCCGTAGATCTGATGCTCTTAACACCTTCAAATTCGAGAGTTAAAAACTGGTCGTCAAGCCAGGCCGTGTAATAAAGCGGCGGCTGTGGAAAGACGCTCCGAGTCCGCCAGGGCTGGCTATAAAACGGAATAGAGACCAGCAGAGCCTTCTGAATTCTTCCCAGGCTCGTTTCCAGAGTCTGACCAGGAACTGACTTGATGGCAAAAAGATATTTTTCACCATCGACTTCCCGGGTGACAAGATCTTTCAATTCAAGCCCCTGAGCGGCGGCAAAACCTTTGGCAGCCGGCAGGGCCTGGTTATTGTAATCGAAAGCCGCGCTGGCTTTCGGGCCGCGGATCTCTTTAACTACGACGTTTGCAGCATCAGACAGACCTTCGACGAGAATGGCAACGCGAAACTGTGAAATCCAGCAGCGCACCCGGCTGAATTCGATTTTTTCCTGCCGCAGTATTCTGGCGAAAATCTCACGAAAGTCAGGAAGATCGTAGCCGAAGGCGTCGTTGGGAAGGCAGGAAAACCCTGTTTCCACCAGCAGATTTCGTGGCAAATTTAACTCCTGATGATTGACTTGCAGGCTCGAATTATATCCGCGGCCATGAATAAATTCAAGTCAAAGCTCGGATCAGGGTTGCAGGCTGAATTCAGCAAGCAGAACAGGTGCACTGAACAAAGGTTTCAGGCCAGATTCACCAAGCAAATCTTCGCTGGTCATCGCTTTAACGAGGGGTCGACATGCAAGACCATTGCGCAAAGTAAAGACTTCAAGGAAACCATCGAGATTGAAAAGACTGACATTTTCCGGCATGAATTCAAGCCAGGCCGCAGGCCAGGAGTTATCAGCCAGAAAAGCATACATGAGAATACGATAACGCCCGGCCGGCAAAGATTCCGGCAGAACGATCGATCTTCTCACTTCATAGGCAGCGGCATCGGGGCGACCGTTGCGACAGAAAAATCTGGCGGGAAAATGCAGATCATGCCCGATCATTATTCCGTGACTGCTGAGCGTTTGCCCGCCGCCATCCACCAGAACCGTAGCTATCGCAGTCTTTTCAAAAGCAGCAGAAGTACAGGCCAACGTATAGCTGTAATTAAAAGCCGCCCCCGGTTTTGGTTGCGATGTGCCTGTCGACCAGAACGATTTATCACGATTCAGACTTATCGATTTTTCGCCGGGCGGCACTGTCGCGATGTCCAATTGTTGCCAGCCAGAATCAGGAAGTATTTTGTGCAGATAATTTTCGGCAGCGACCGTATAAGAAGCGGTAAGCATCGCTAAACTATCATGTGGAAAAACCAGCGAACCAAAGAGTTTTTTGCTGTTTACCGCAGGCTTGAGAGCAAGCAGTTCAGTGCTTTCCAGCCTGTCGACCAGCTGAATCGAAAGATCTTTTCTGAATCCTTCAACCAGGCGATAATACCAGAACGGTTTAAATTCAACATCGTTGCTCATAAGTACCATACTGTTGCCTGGCAGTGATGCAAAGGCATTGTGAACATAAGAGCGAGGACTGTCAGCTGTATAGGGTTGCATAAAAAAGAAAAACAGGGCCGCTGAACCGGTAGCGACGGCTGCCATGTATCTGGCCTGGCTGAGTCGTATTCGGTCGACGGCCATGGAAGCAAGAGCGGCGAGAGCAAAAAACGAAGGCATCAGCATGGTATGAGTTTCAAATGCATTGTAGTTGAGAACGAAAACAAGATTGATCGCCAGCACCGCCGAAAGAGCGCTGATCAATGCGCGGTTTCTGGTGCCGGGTGCAGTTATCATATAAATAGAACCAGGCAACAGCCAGATACCTGATTCAACTGCTACCTGGCGCAAAAAGTGCAGAAACCTCACCAGTATTTCGCCGAAAGTAAAAACAAACATGCCGCCGCCGTAGATGGTTCCGGTAAAAACCTTGAAAAATCCATCCAGCCCCTGCCCCATCATTGGGTCAAGAAGCACCCGGTACGGGTTCTGTAATCTGAAGTACAGATCGATGCTAGGCAGAAACCCGGTCAAAATTCCGAGACAAAGATATATAAAGAATTTTTTTGCTGGAATTGCCTGGTTGGTCGATTGTCTGAGGAAAAAAATCAACGTCAGGGCGTAAAGGCCAAATGTTGGACGGTGCCCTACTCCCATGGTTCCAACAAGTCCGGCGGCAAAAGCCAGAGAATTATCTCTTCTGCCACTTTCCAGCAGTAGCCCTATCAGCAGCCCCAGTGAGATGAAACATATTTCGAGGCCATAAACCTCTGCAAGCACCGACTGGTTTCGGTATTCTGGTATTGCCAGCAAAAAAAGCCCGCCGAGGAGGGCTGAAGGCGCAGAAATGCCGGCAACCAGAAGCATCAGCACAAGCAAAACTGCCCCGCCTATGCCTATAGCACAGGTAAGCAGGTTGAGACGAAAAGCAGGCGTATCGCCAGGCGAATTACCGGGCAACAATTTTAATGCGAGGCTGCCCATTCTGGTAAAAAGCGGGTAACCGGGGGCATGCGGGACATCATCGGTCAAAGCGGCGATACTGAATTCAGATGAATTGTACCAGCCGATTTCATCTGAAACTACAGGCAGATAAAGAATTGTTCCAACAGATGCGACGAGCAGCAAAACCAGGAAGGTTTTAAAAGCGGGGTGTTTCTCGAACATCAGACTGTCTCGAGAGTCTTGATGATCAGATCGCCGTTGTCGGCATCTTCAGGAAACACGAGCGGGCGGAATTCAATATCGGAATAAAGTTTGCGGCCGGTTTCGAAGTCGATCAAAACCCGGTTGAGATCATCGGTGATTCGCGCCTGAAACATCAGTGTTCCACGGGCGTTTACTTCTGGGATCATGAC
>CAZPCO010000062.1:0-4651 GCA_964585025.1 uncultured bacterium
AAAACCGGACAGAGCATCGAGCAACTGCAGGCCGATTATGCCGGCATCGCTGATCTTGACAACACTTCAGGGTTGCCAAGCCTGAAAAGCTTTAAACATGAAACCAGGTGGGCCTGGAAAAAGGCCGAGGTTAAAGACCTCAGCATCGGCACCGCGACCAAACTAAGTGGCACAACCGGCAAATTTGCCGGCTCACAGACAGAGATCAGCGGCAAAATGACGCTCAAGCAGCCAAGGCCATGGCATGAATGCAACGATGGCAGCGGCAAGAGCGCTCCAGAACCCATTTTCAAGGTTTTTGCCATCAGCAAAGATTCGGCCGGAAATGCCCTTGGCTTTCACAACAACGTAACGACAACAGTCGGGGAAAGCAAAATCATCGACACCGCAAAGCCTGACTCAGGGTCGACCACCGAAGCTTTCAACCCAGCCAGCGGCGTCAAGCTTCCCTGTGGGGCTTCGGCAGGCCAGGTTAGCGCCGGGGGCATCGACAAAACCAGATGGAGCAATATCGAACTCCTCAAGGTCAAGGATGAAATCGGTCCGGAAATTCAGGTAATCGTGTTTGATACCCGCACCAACCGTTGCCATATGTTCGGCACCAAGAAAAATGTCGCGGCTGGCTTTGCCAATTTCGGGAACGAAGGCCTCAAGGAAAACTATTCAACCGGTGATGTGCCCTACCTTGGCAAAGAAACTGAAATATCGAGTGCGCATAAATTCACCGATCTGAACGATATTAACACTCTTTTTGACCGTTATCTGCAGGGGCCGGATGCCGTCTCTACTGTCGCCGACGACACCAGCAAGGGCTTCGTCTGCCAGCAGAACAATCGCCTGGTTTTCTACATCAGGGCCGTCGACAATATCAACAGCTACCAGATTGACAAGGGTTTTGGCATTCAGAACCTGACTTACACGATCACCGACAAAGCCGGAGCGGTTAAGAACGAATCGATTTCGGCAGCCAAAATGCTTGATCCGATTGAATACGTTTTCAGATACGAGAATGTTGATGACACCGGCAATGTCAGCCCCGAATATTCTCTGGTGGTCAATGCCACCGACAATTCAGGCAATAAGCGCGAATTCAAACTGGCTATCGCGGTCATGGGGCGAAAAATCGATATCAGAACTCTTGAAGAACGCCGCGAACGAATCGACTGACGGATCGGGGCAGCAGTGCTGTTAATTGCAGCGCTGCTGCCTGGTCAGATTGCCACGACGAGTTCTGGCGTCGATCGCGGTCAGCGAAAACTGCAAAAATGGCCCCATATCACGAACCGGCAGCTCGGAATTTTTCTTTCCTTCTGCGAAACAACGAAGCGTCAAAATTTTGCGGATATTCGAGATCCCTCTTTTCAATCTTGCCAACATTTTCAATTCCCTCGCTGGTTATAACCAATCCTGTTAAATTTTGCATGTATATGCGCTGCACAGAATAGCAAATTATATGCCAACGCACAATACCCTCTCACACTTCTTTACTAAAGGCTGTTGATCGGCTTTTGTAAAAATTGTGCACGGTAATGACTGCCAGTTTTTTATACCCTGACTGCCAAAAATACGACAATGCACGTGCCCTGGTCAGACACTATTTCAGGAAAGCTGAGCCTTGAGTATTTTTTCGAGCTCCCGGTTACTCGCTTCATCATCGGCCGAAGCCTCGGCGACGTTGTCTTTGAACAGCTGAACCAGAGCGCTGGTCCAATGCTGATAAATCGCGAGCCCCGGATAAGCCCTTGCTGATAGAGTCGCCCGGGGGGCACCAGCAGGGACTGGAATGTCCTTCATTTCCTGACCCAGACCGGTTATAAAACGATTCAAAGTCGCAGCAGCCTTCACCGAAGATTTTCGCAGAAACCTGCCCGGGTTGGCAGCACCGAACACTGCGTCACTTTCTTCGGCAAGCCCAACTTCAATTTTCAACCTCGAGGCACCCTTGATCAACTCCTGGGTCGTTTCGGCGAACCATTCGGCAGGCAAACCGGTTAGCTCCTGAAACTCGACATCCTGACTCAAACAGGCAAGCTGAGCCTGCCAGCGGTTCATTACTGCCCTGGCAAAAACCTCACCTTTGCGTGCCGGAACCCGCTTTGGCTCAGCTGCATCCGTTGCCGGTGCAGGTGTATCGCCAATGGCAAATATAGATTCATCAAAAACAGAAGTCTCTGGAGCAACCAGCGACGGTTCAGATACTGCCCCGTCTTCGCTTTCCATCGGGTTAACAACCGAGTCGAAAATCATTCCGACCGTTTTATCAGAAAGCGAAAATCTATCGAGGTCAAGAATTCGCGGCAGCGAATAACGCGTAGCCATGCCTTTTCCAAGAGGAATTAAAAGCCTTTTTGCCCTTTCCTCAGCCATTTTTCGAGCCTGCGAAATGTCATCGCCGATAAAATAAGGCTGAAGATGAGTTTTAATTTCGCCAAAAATCTGTTTAAGGTTGTTCTGCAGCTGCCGGACTTTCGCGCCTGCTTCGATTCCAGCCTTCAGCTTTTCGATCAGATATTGAATACCCGACTGCCCGGGGGTCGCTGCCCTTTGCCAGGCCTCTTTCGGGTCTTTGAAGTGGCGTCGCACATTTTCATTTCCAAGGTATTGGGCCATGATTTCGCTCAGCTGCTCTTCATCCCTGACGAATTCATGGCCTTCCTTGTCGCGGCCAAAAACCGTCTGCTGCACCCCGGGGTTTCTTACCCAGAAACAGTTCTGAAAAGCATGCTCGTCGTCCCACTCAGTGACCCAGCTGCCCGCCCGGCCCATAAAATCGGCAAAATTCGTTTTAAGGCGGCTGTCCCAACGCACCGAGGGATCTTCGCCGCGCTTTCTCACCAGATCCATGTCGAATTTGGTAAAAACGTGAAACAGCAACGGTTCTCGGCCCTTGCGCTGCACCGGCTCTTTGCCCTGGCTCCATTCAACCCACTTGTTCACCATGTAGGGCAAGGATTTTGCCTCCTGCGGTCCGCCTTCCTGACAGAGCAACAAGGCCGTGACATCACGATCGTCTGAATAACGGTCGAAAAGGTAGGCTACTTTTCCACGCAGATAAACCTCGACCAGCGCTTCATGATCTGCGGTCAGGCGATTCTGGTCGAAAACCTGCGCCCGGGCACGCGCTCCCGGAAAATCCAGAACGTCAAAACGACGCAGCAGCGAATCTTCCCCGGCAGCCGGGGCCTGCAGAATCAGTTCTGCCGTCAGTGCACACAACGTCGAAGAATCCATGGAAACCTGACCGCCATTTCCAAGCGCCAGAGCCACTTTGCGATTGCCCACCTTCATCAGCTGTGAAAGCCTTTGAACGTCGATAATACTGCTGGTGCGCGGCAGAAGAGCCTCATCGTAGATGCCGACGACTTCGCCGCCAAGTTTGCCAAGCTCACGGTTAAGAAACCTGAACAGTTCGGTTATTTTCGGAAATTTCCCCCAGAGCCATTCAAGATAACTGATCTGCTGATCTGCCGGCAAAAAGCGGATCTCGTCGGCAAGAATTCCCCAGTAATTGATGTCCTCGAGCATACGCAGAAACTGGTTGTGAAAATGTCGGCGTGCATAGTCCTGAAGATCCCAGATGTCGGCCTCGCTCAACAGCGGAGTGGCACCGGAACGCCCGGCAGTTCCACGGAATGAATAACGCAGCTTCTGTAGTTCATCTGCAGTTGGCACAAAATCCGACTGACATTCGAACAGAAAGCCATTGAGAAAAATTTTGACCAGGTCGGCCAGCGTCAGAAGACGAATAAACGCCGAGCAACCCTGTACAGTTCTGTAGGGCCGGGTTGTGAACCTGGTTACCAGAGCGGTACTCTCGCGGCCACCGGCCGGGTTGATCTCTTCGAGATAATCGCGACCGGAGGGGTTCTGATTCGGCCCATTCAACATGACTGCCAGTGCCGGCTCCCCACCTCTGACCAGTTCTGAGGTCAGATAGGATTTGCCACACTGACTGGCGCCAAAGACGCCAAGTGCCACCGGACGCTGCGCTGATTCGCGGATGCGTCTGACCGATACCTGCTTTTCCTGAAGAATTTTGTCGATGAATTTCCTGATCGCTGCATCCTTGATAAATCCGGCAGCCCACGAAGAACTGCCATTCAAAAGTTCGCTAAGCTGATCAGCCATGCTGATTATCTGCTGTTCTTCAGGTCTAAGATTTGCCTGGCTCATTTACTGTCTCCTGATTTAACCTCTTCTGCCGCTGGTGCCCCCTGAGGCGCTGGAGCAGCCTGTTCATGCTTATGGCTGTCTCCGGGCTGCCCGCCCTGCGCCGGCTGATTTTTCGGCACAGAATGCCCGCAGGTCGGGCAAACTGATCCTGGAGCCGGAGGCTGCTGCCCGCCACCACCTTTTCCGAGGCCTGGCAGTCCACCACCTCCTCCACCACCACCGCCGCCGCCAATTCCCGGCGGCAACTGTGGAAAACTGCTTTGAGGTGAAGGAATGAACCGCAGCAGCAACAATAGAAGAATGATTATTGCCAGAAGTATCGCCAGCCATTTAACCCAGATGTAATTGCCCAGACCGCAGGCTAAAATGCGCCTGGGCTTTTCTTCGACTGCTGAAACGGTCTTTTTTTCAGCAACCGGCGGTTTTGCCTGGTCAGCAGTCTTTGTAACCTCGGCCGCAGCCGCTGCAGCTGCAGTCG
>CAZPCO010000062.1:4661-11530 GCA_964585025.1 uncultured bacterium
TAACCCGCTCCCTGTCAACAACTGGTGCTGGTTCAGGCGGAGGCTCAGGCGGCAATACTATGCGTTCCGGCTCTGCCGATATCTTTCCGGCCTTACGTTGGATCTCGGCGATGAAATCATCCCAGCCGGCATAGATTCCTTTGCCCGGGTGACTGCCATCTTCACAGATAAAACCCCAGTGCACCAGCACCGGCTGGTTTTTTATCAGAAAAATCTGGTTCATATCTGGTGAAACAGCCACAGATTTAAGATATTCAGCGTAATCTCTTTCCTTGCCGCTGCGGCCCTGCTTATCTTCAGCATATTGTCTGATGCGCTTCAGAGAGTCACCAATCTGTTCAGCAACCGCCTGCTGCTTTTCAGAAGGCAGATCCTTGAACATGACTTTTTCACCATCAATAGCGCTTGACCATTCAATCTCACCTGGTATTGCCTGCCCATCGGCGGCATACTCGGGCCGGGCAAATAGATTATCGTATTCTCCTCCCGGGGCTATTTCGCGTAATACCGCCTGGAGATGCCCGTAAAACTGGTGCACCGGCTGATTGCGAAAAAAACTGGCCCGGAAACCCTTTGTGTGTGTGCGTGCGATTATGCCCATACTGCACCTCCGATCAAAGCTCTCATGTCAAAACCTGCCCGAGACGAATGACTCTTCTGTTGTCCTTTGCAACCACCAGAAAGCCATGCATTTCACGAACGACTTTTCCGGAGGCTGCAGCCCCGGCTACTCTCTCGTGATACTGCAGGTTGAAGGGCTCACCTTCCATGCTGAGAAACGAGCAGGATTCGGAAATTCCGGAAAAATATCTCGAAACCGCCTTGAGAAGCTTCTTACGCACCGGATGCACGAACCCGGCCAATCCGTGGAGAAACTTGTCACCCAGCACGTTGAGAATGAACAGTTTCTGTTCCGGCGTGCCATTCCGCAGAAATTTCTTCAGCGGGAAAAAGCCGGCAATGCTCCAGATTATTTTCAACAGATCGTCGGCATCGACAATTTCACTGAAAAGTTCCTTGAACGACTGTAACGCTTCAACTTCGACCGGATCTGAAAGCTTCAGTTGACTCCAGAGCATCGCCAGGCCACCATCATCAGACAATTTTTCGGATGTGGCACTTCCCGACGCTTCTGGCTTGGCAGCTTCTACCGGTAACGGCGCATCAATTCCCCTGGTGTTTCGGAAATCAGCAAGCATCTGGCGCAGAGTACGCAATTCTTCGTCATCCAGGGGCGGCTCACCTGGGAAAGCAGGTAACCCTGCGTTTTCGGCAGTTTCATTGCCAGCATCACCGTTATCGACAGGGAAAGGAAACAGCTCACTATTCTCGTTCATGCTTGCCCTCCATCAAAGATCGAAACAGCCGGTATCAAGCCAGTATTGATCAGAAACCATGGTTCGCAGACGCAATTGAACATTTCTGGCGTTGCATTTTGCCCCGTTTTCATCGAGCACCTCGACTATGGTAAGACACTCACGGTTCGCGGCATTCTGACTGAGCTTTACCGTATAGGAACCGTTGCCCTTGAGGGCTTCACGATCCAGATTGATTTCCCATAGCGGATTAACCATACAGACGTCCGAATCTATGCGACGAATGCCGAGCATGGCCGCCTTGCCGACCTGCAGCTGCGCGGGCCCGGCACCAGGAAACAGACACTGTTCTATGGTCATGGCCTCGCGTCCAAAAGTGCCGATAAAACATTCACGCTGACCGATCAGACTGCTGTCGGTTGTCAGACTGAGACCCTCAAGACAATTGAGCTTCTCGGCGAAAAGCCATACCGCAGCACCCATGACACAGGTAGTTTTTGGATCGGCGATGCCACCGCCACGCTGTGAAAATGGATACCAGGTTCCGACCGGATAACCCTTCAAACCGATTATTCTTGCCGGCTGTACCGGCATCAGTCTTACCAGCATCTCACGAATAATCGGCAATGAAGAGGGTTTACCACCAAGAATCAGTGTATCGCAATTAAACTGGGCTATCACTTCAGCAAATATTCTCAAAACGTTCTCGAGAACATTGCCGATCACAGCATTGACTTTCGTTCTGGAAATCTGCCTGGGTATTTCGGCAAGCGTTATGTCACAGTTGAAATCATGGCGCATATGTTCGGCAAAAAAATCGAGAACCCCGGCACCAGGCAGGCGATTTGGAAAAAACCTGTCAAAACTGAGCTCGATGTCAGGATCGTCGCTGTCAAGTTCTGCAAATTCAAGGTGACGGTGTGCCATCGGAATCCATAGCTGACGGCACATTTCAGCCTTCATGTCGTTGAAGCTTTTGTCTCGGCCGCCGCGACCGGGCCCAAAGAAGATCTGAAAGTCTTCCCAGGAAATGGTCGGGGTCTTCTGCTGAGCATAGGTAAAGATTCGCTTCAGAATCAGCTTTTCGATAACCCTTTTCGCGATTTCATCTCCGGCCACCGAAAACCCCTCTGAAAACAACATGCGCTGCTTCACAAGTGTCTGCTGCGCTTTATCGGCCATATACTCTGCGATCATCAAATCACTGGTGCCGCCGCCGATATCGATGCTGGCAACACGAACCAGGCGATCGCCAACATCGGCGCGAGGCCGGCCAAGTGTTTCGACAGCTTCAGCGGCACTCCCAAGAAAGCGGTGCATTACTTCCCCATACAGCCAGGTAAGTTGAACCGCGGTTGCCTCGTCAAGATCCAGAAGCAGTTCGGGTCGTGCTTCCGGCGAACGGCCGGTTACATGAAAAAAGAGATCGAGCGAAGAAACGACCCGGTCATGATAGAGTTTCTTTTCTGGCGAAGACATCCCGCACGGTGTAGTTATGACAATATTCCTGAGATGACGCCCCGCCTGACGGTGCCCCCGGGAACGCCGATATGCAAAAGAATTGATCTGGGCATACACATGGCAGAGAATTTCTGTCATAAGGAAGGTCATCAACGAACTTGTCGGATAGCAGGGTTCGAACGGCGGGGTGGCCTTCTCGCCCATGAAAACACCGTTTTCATCGAGATACTTGAGAAATGGTGCCCCGATCTTTCTGCCAAGGCCGTCGCCCGGCAGGTTGAAATACCAGGGGAAATGGCGTTGCTGCTCATCCCACAGGTAGCGTTTCGGGCTCGACATGCCGGTGTCGCCAATGTCGGAAGGTTCCTGTCTGGCCGCTTCCTGGCCGAGACGAACGATACCAGGCCAGGCAAAACGATTGCCCGAAGCAGGAATCTGATAGTCACCGGCACAAAAAAGCGGTGGCTGAAACTTGAAACTTGTATCGAAGGGTTCGGTATAGACAGTGCATGGCTCAAGGAGATCGCGAATTTCCAGCTTGCAGCATGCATCGAGGTTGACCGCCTGCCCGGGAATCTGTTCGACCAGAACCCCGCAGGCACGACTGTTACCCAGATCGAGAACCAGGCTGACATCGATAGCTTCACCCTCAGGGCGAAGCATGGTCACTTCAGGAAGCAGTGAAGCCTGCTGCAGCCCGTCCATCAGACACATAAAAGCAGCCAGTGAAGCGGCATACGGCGGAACTTTTTCGCCTCCATCTGCCGGAACATTCGGCAGGGCGTTTCAGATCCAGGTATGCATTGCCGGAGTCTGCCAGAAAGCCAGATTTCCGGGGTTTATCTCAAAGGTCAGACCGACATCTTCGGCGAGCAGCCCACTGCCGGTTTTTGCATCGACGGATTCAGATGTCTGACAAATATTTGTATCTACGGCAATCGCATAATTGATAACGTTGTCATCGAGCTGCAACGGCGGCCGGTGGAGAAAAAGCCTCGCCCAGTCGACGCTTCGCGAACTGCCGCTTCCATCGGGCGACTTTCGCGAAAAAGGCAGAGGAAGCCATTTTCCAAAAGCCGCAGACAATGCGTCGCCGAAAGTAATCGATAAGCCGCCGACATCCTTGAGGTCGGTCCCCGCGGCTATGGCGTTGCTGATCGGCTCGGTGCCAAGCTGAAGGCTGATCGCCGAACTTGGAGACTGCAGCACTCTGAAATGCCACTTTTTATTCAACAGCATGTCAGAGAGACGCATCTCGTTTTCGGGAGTGTAAAACGAAATGCCGGTTGACACGAGAAATTCAATCTTTTCCATAGTCTATCGGCCCTCTATCATCGGTTTTTCTTCAGCATTCACCGGCGCCTCAAGCGGAGCCGGCCAATTCATGGCAGCTTTGATCGGCCAATACATAATGAAGGCCGAAAAAACCAGCAAAGGAGACTGCATCAGGGAGGCAATCACGAAGATTTCAACAATAACGACAGCGCTCCAGATCAACAGAGTCTGATTGATTACCTTTTCGTTTTCCTGCATTATTCATCTCCTGGCAGGGCTAGGCCTGCAGTATTTCCTGCAACAGAGTTCTGGCTTCCTTGTGCCCCTGGCCTGCAGCTTTCTGCAACCATTCCTGGGCGCGGCCCAGGTTGAATTCGACCCCCATACCACATTGGTAAAGAGTGCCCAGATAAAACTGCGCATGAGCATCTCCGGCGTCAGCAGCCAGCCTGAACCATTTGGCTGCAGTCGCAAAATCCTGCTTCAGACCCAGGCCTTTGTGATATATTTCGCCGATCATGCGTTGCGCCGGAATCGAACCAAGCTTTGCCGCCTGCTGCAACATCTGAATCGCTGCCGGCACATCGACCCTGGTACCATAACCCGGCAGCAGGGCTCTCGCCTGAGCACAAAGCTCTTCGGCGCTGCCGGTCAATACCAGAGGCGCTGCCGGAGAAGCGACGGCCTGAGCCGGTTTCTGTCTGACGGCAGGCTGAGCGGGCTGAGATGGCTTGGAAGGCTGAGATGGTTTAGCAGCTGCAGGTTTCGTTGCCGGCCGGGTATTATCCGATGCAGCGGTCGTTGAAACCGGAACAGCAGCCTGTGGAGGCTTGGCCGGCATCTGTGATTTGCGCCGATTCGATGGAGCGGCGGCAAAAAGAACAACCACCGGCTTTTCAGTCTTCACTGCAACTGCAGTCAGACCGGAAATTTCTGCTTCACCAGCCGGACGCCACCAGGATTTGAAAACCTTCACAACTCCCTGCTGATCACTGCCAAAGACGATTCCATATCTGGTCTTTTCAATGACCCGCATGGGCTCGACATTCAAAACCGGCGCAGCTGTCGCTGAACCTGCCGGCGAAACATTCCCCGCAGCGGCAGGCTTTTGAACCGGCGCTTCTATTTTCAAACCAAGCGAAATCGCCCAGGATTCAACAGCCCAGAGAACGAGTTCCTGGGGCAGCTGATGTTTGCGGCTGATATTGGTGGCAAGTGATGCAATCAGAGCTCGTGAAACAGGACCAGAAGCACCTTTCTGCAATTCCCAGGGAATTCTCTCCTGGAGCCCGGTCTTGAGAGCAGAAATTTCGGGCAACTGCTGCCAGCCTCCAATTTTCTGGAGATTGCGCTCAAAATAATCGGCGTTCTGAAATACTGAGGCATCCTTGCGCCCGACCAGCTCGCATAGAGCCTTGAGAATTCTCTCTCTTGAAGTATCCACAGCTGCCACCTTTATCGATTTGCCTCAGAATATCAACTTTTATGCGGCTGGTCAACAGATAATGAGAGGCGGTAACGAGCATCAGCACTATGCAGGCAACCGCTTCAACACTGATGACAGGCAATCAGGCATTAATCTTTTTCAAAAGCCAGGCCATATTCCTGCCAAGCACCCGCATGGTATTCAAACCTTCCTCATCGCCGCCAACCGCCCCTTCTTCACGCCCCATGCCAAGGTTCCAGTATACTGAACCCGGCACAATCATTTCCTGGATGAAAAAGAATTTGTTGATGGCGTCGAACGCATCGGTCGAGCCGGCACGTCGAACCGCGACGACGGCAGCACCGACTTTGCGCCTGAAAGCACGGTCGTTGGCGATTCCGACATAGCCTGCACGATCGATCAGGGCCTTGACCTCAGACGTAACGTTGGCAAAATAAGTCGGCGAACCGATGATGATGCCATCCGCTTCGAACATTTTTGCGATAACCTTGTTCATCATGTCAGTTTCGATAACACAGCGGCCATTTTTGTTCTCGAAACACTTGCCGCATGCCAGACAACCACGCACTGAATTACCGCCAAGATGAATCGTTTCGGTCTCGATACCCTCGCTTTTCAATTCTGCAAAAACTGTGTTGATAAGCAATTCGGTGTTGCCGTTACGGCGAGGACTTCCATTTATTGCCAGTATTTTCATGAGAACCCCCTGAAGGTTTTCTGTAATTATACAACAGGTAACACCCGAAAACTTCAGCTGTTTTTCATTGGAGTACACTCGTTAAACTGCTATAATCGGACGACGATGTTTTGCTCGACCATAAATGTAACGCCATTATGCGATGAACAACCAACTTTAGTCAGACACTCCAGACTATGAGGTAATTCCATGAAAAGTCGCAGACCTGACCTTTCAGGCCACCAGGCAACCCCGGGGTTGCTTTCGGGGATTTTTCCGCAGCTCGGGCCAATAAGCTGGCTTTTTGACGATGGTCGAACCATTTACGACCGCTCCAGCGCCTCCCTTGGAATTTTGAAAAATTTTCTGCGAGCCTTCATTGCCGCAGCTGTATTCATGGCCTTCTCCATGCTCGCATCCAAACTGGAGCCTTACTTTCCTGGTTCCGGCAGACGCAATATCGCAACCAATCTGGTCGCAACCATTTTCGGCCTCCCCATGATGATGGTGATACTGCTTTCTCTCAATCGCAGCTTCGACCTGTTCTATCTGATGATCACCGGAAACCAGTTCGACAAAGCTGGTTCGGGTCTGGAATCCGTCAAGATTTTCATCCTGGTGATCGGCTTCATCGGCAGCCTGGCAGCGGCTATTTTTGCCTGGTTCGGCATCGAAATGTATTATCGGGATGTCA
>CAZPCO010000063.1:0-11460 GCA_964585025.1 uncultured bacterium
TAACTGCGAATAACTCGGCTATCAGTCGCTGAGTCAACCAGACGGTTTCGCCTTCGACGCGCACTTCAATGCCATCTTCCCCGGCCTGGCCGGTAAATATCAGAAACTCGGCAGTGCTGTTACGAATCTGCAGTTGTTTTTTCATCTTGAAGTTCCCCTGAAAATGCCAGTTACAGCAGCGTCTTTTTCAATCCATCAAGCGCGGTAAGCTTTTTCTGGCATTTTTTGTAAAAACCGCATACGCTTTCCGCTCAATTCCTTGCGGGCTGAGCTTCCCTGCACGTTATCCGTCGCGGTCAATTTAACCACGATTGAGCCAGCTGTGCAAGAACCTTGTCTGCAGAGTCGGACAAATCCAGGCGGGGGGTAATGCAAAGCAGGCAAAGCTCTTCAAAGCATCACAGTATTACAGGTTTTTTCGAACGCCGGGCTTGAGCGGAATCGGGTCTAGACGGCGCGGGTTTAGCGCACGCAAAACCCGTGACGGCCCCCGATTTCCGCTCGAAGCCATTGTTATGTTGAAAAGATTCTTCATAATTTAGGAATGATCACTTCTTATTTTCAAGAGAAATGTTATTGAAAACACTTGGATTAGGAGTTGGCGAAAACAAAAAAAAGACGACAAATAAATACAAAAAAATAACCAAAAGAAGAATTAAGGAAACCATTTTCAAAGATTTTTTAAGAAATTCAAAAATAAATTGGAGGTTGAAAGTCCAATTTCTTCTTTGATTGAAGGAGAACCCACATTTGTCACAAACTAATGATGGTGAATTTCTTAGATCGTTTTCTTCTTGAATCTGTTCATCGCAATTTGGGCACTTGAATTTTGCCAAGGGAGTATCTGACCTCATTTCTAATTTTGGCACCGTTTCACATTTCCATTTCTAGTAAAATTTTTTGACTCCATACCTTTGAAACCACTTATGATTTTTGTAGGAAAAAAACTTCTAGCATTTTGAAAAAAGATTTCTATTTTCAAAATATGGAAAAATGCATCAATGCTGGTCAAACAAAAATCGAACAACAAATCGAATAGCCGAAATTCCTTAAGCTCATTTTACCAAGGGTAACATCTTTGGGTTCCTTCAACATAACAATGCCCGTAGCCATAGAGATAATTATTATTCAGATAGTTGCTGACAAGGGCTCGGGCAGAGAGTAAGATGGTGGCACGACACCATAAAATTACAGAGCATCCAGCGGATAAATAGTCTGAAATCTGCCGACCGCCCGGCAAAGAATTGAAAATAGTGGAAATTTTGTGAAATAGAGGATAAGCTGTCAGGAAAATCGAGAAAAAGTCGCGGTAATAAATGGCGCGTCAATACTGTTTTCATCGGTAAGAGATTATCTCGCCGGAATTACCGGGCAAGGCCCTTTTCGGCGAATAATCCTGCCTGCCGTTGACCTCAGAGGCCTGGAAAAGAATGAAAAGACTGAACCAGCCACACCAGTCAAGCCTTCAAAGAAAAGAAAATAGAGTTTCCGATAGTGCCATATTTATTACTGACTTCGATCATCTGGGCTTTTTCTTTTGGCCTGATAAAAGGCGGACTTGAAGGCATACCCTCAGTCGTTATCACTGTTTTCCGTCTTGGAATTGCCTTTCTGGTTTTTCTGCCCTTCTTCAGACCAGGGAAAATCTCAAAGCGCCTGGCTGTACATCTGTTTTTGACCGGTTCGGTGCAGTATGGTCTGATGTATCTCTTTTACATTGAAGCTTTTCGCTATCTCAAGGCTTATGAAATCGCTCTTTTCACGGTTTTTACACCATTCTTCGTCACGCTGGCCAACGACCTGTCGGAAAGAAAGCTCAATCTCAGCGCGTTTGCAAATTGTCTTCTTGCCGTTGCCGGCGGCCTGGTCATTCAATACCGGCAGCTTTCTTCGGCCGATCTGCAACACGGGTTCATTCTCATGCAGCTTTCGAATGTCTGCTTTGCGGCCGGACAGATTTATTACCGCCGCATCATGGCCCGGGAAAATGGCGCTCCCAGTGATCTGCAGGCATTCGCTCTTCTGTATCTCGGCGCGGTAATCACGGCACTGGTTGCGGCAGCCGGAACAGAATGGTCATCGCTGGTCATTACCGGCCCCCAGATGCTTATTCTGGCTTATCTCGGGTCAATTGCCGCAGGTCTGTGCTTCTTCATGTGGAACGCCGGGGCAAGGCAGGTCAGCCCAGGAACACTGGCAATTTTCAATAATCTAAAAATCCCGCTCGGAATTGTCGTCTCACTTCTATTTTTCGGGGAAAGCGCCAGCCTGCCGGCCCTTGTTTTGGGAGGCAGCCTGATGGCGCTGGCTTTATATCTCAATGAACGCGCCCAGAGAGCCAGACCTATGGCCTCCAGTGTTTGTAATGACAATGAAGTTGAGATGAAAAGCGCCTGAATCCACTTCAGGCAAGTCAGAAAACTTATCAGCAGGCATCTGAACAACCGCTTATGCGGATATAAGAAGAAGATTCTTCAATTGCCATGCTCAACCATAGTCGAAGACCAGAATAAAAAATCTGCAAGCATCACTTTGCTCTGGTGGTATTATTCATAATATCCAGATAAATTCCACCTGATATGAGGGGGCAAATCGATTGAGGCAAAATTTGTCAGACAATGAACAGAACGAAACAGCAACCAGCGGAGACGAAAGCATGGAACGGCAGGTTCTGCGACTGGCTGCCTGGCCAGGTATGGCAGGAGTCATCCTGCTGGCCATGTCTTTCCGTTTCCGGGGCGAACCCGGTGGCCTGCTCGTTCCTTACGAAGACGGCCCGGTGAGCTGGCGCCCGGAAATTTTCGACCTGTTTTACCCATACGTTGCGGTTGTTCTGGTTTGTGTTGCAATGTGGTTTTTCTATCACCATAAAGAACAGAAAAAATCAGCTTTTGATCTCAGCCGGATCGGGGCCCTTTGTTGTCTGTCGCTTTATGCGATATCGCAGGGCAGTTCCACCGCTTTTTACTCGACTATTACTGGAATATGGCTGTGCTCAGGAATCGCTGCCACCACAAAGGAAAACAGCTTTTCCGGTTTCAAGACCGCTGCCGCAGGAATCCTGCTGGTCATCTGCTGCATTTTCGGTGCCTATATGCAGGTTCAGACCGGCTGCACCGCGTTCGAAGCCTTATTGATCATTCTCGCAGCCGGCTGCGGCTTCATGTCGACGGAAGCATTGCCTGCAAACATCATAAGAACCCGTCTGATATTTTCAGCCTGGTTCACATTACTGCCGGCATTGTTTATAGCTTCTACAGGGCCTTTTCTGCCACCACTGCGCCTCCTGATGCTTCTGGAACTTTCGGCTGCCTTCATCGTCGGGCGCCACATTGCCATTTCCGGAAATCAGGAGAATCAAATCCTGCCGGAAGAATGAAAATGCATGGCAAAGGAGAAAAAATGCACATTCTGCAACCAAAGTCGATAATTCTCATGATTTTCATCATCTTCCTGAGCTACATGCCGGCAGATGCCGGCAACCGGCAGGAAGCAATCGACGCTTACAATGCCGGTGATTATGCCGCCTGGCTCAAGATTACCCACCAGCTTGCTGTTGCAGGCGATGCTAATGCCCGATTCATTCTCGGCGAAGCTTATCGAACCGGCGATCGGGTAGAGAAAAACCTCGAAGAATCGTTCAAATGGTTCCGCCTGGCTGCAGATCAGGGCGATGCCGATGCGTGGCTTAGCCTGGGCTTAGCCTGGGAAAACGGCGAAGGGGTACCCAGAAATTACGAAGAAGCCTATTATTGCTATTATATGGCCTGCAAGAAAGGGCGACAGGCACAAAGCTTTGTCGACCGGACCGGCTGGAAATTATCGGCCCTTAAACGCCGCGAAATACGTGCCAGAGTCGACTGTCTGTCTGCAGACAAGCATAAAAACAAGCCTGCAGCTGACTTACAACAATCTGCTTCCGAAAATGAAGCCCAATAAATATAATTATATTAGACAGCTATAGAATGTTTCTACAGCTGGTCTTTTGTTATACATGCATGGTTACCTGGTCACTCCGGGTTCATGCCCTGAAAAGATAAAGACGGTAATGACCTGTGAGGTTACGCTCTCGTTCTGATACATTTACTGGAAGACCAGTTCAGTACACCTTGTACCGTCGTTCCAGTTCATGAACATAATTTGACCTGACCTCCGCCCCCCTGAAAAGTTTAAAGTCCAAGGGGGGGGCGGGTTGTTTTTTCTGATCTTTTCACGGTTCTTTCCTGGTTCTTGAAGACAACAGATATAAGTTCAGTTCCAATAAGTTCTGTTCTTATTCACGCTTCCAGGAGAACTCGCATGTGGGAAAACATTCTTGGCGCGATTGACGTCTCCGATGCCCGCCAGGTCAGCCAGTTTCTCGCGAATGAACCAGGGTTGACCTTTGAGCATAATCCCCGCAACGAAACTCTGCTGCACTACGCGGCCAGGCACGCCAGCGCAGCAACACTGCTCGAATTCGTCAGACGCGGCGCCCGGGCCGACATTTCCGACGACTTCGGCTGGACACCGATGCATGAAGCCTGCAAGCACGGCAACGAGCAGGCAGTAGCCCTTTTCATCCAATCAGGAATCAACCTGAACTTTAAATCTCGACTCGGTGAAACGCCTCTTCATATAGCGGCAAGGCACAACTACCCAGGCATAGTTGCCAGGCTGATGGCGGCCGGAGCCGACAAGAATGCCAAATGCAACGACGGTAACACTCCGGTACATCTGGCCGTCAAAAAGGGCCAGATAAGCGCCCTGCAGACGCTTCTGAACGCCGGAGCCAGAACCGACACCTTCAATGCCGAAGGGTATGCGCCTTTGCATCTGGCGGCCAGACACGGGCGGTTTCTCAGCGCTGAGCTGCTGCTGGCAAACAAGGCCGACCCCTATCAAAAAGATGCCAGCGGCAAATCATTCATGGAAATCGCCGAAATCTTCGACAACAAAACCTTCATCACCCTGATGACCGAGAAACTTCATTCCGACGACAAGGCAGCCGTCGGCCGCGCTTCATTCAGTCGCAAAGATCTGGCGCTCGAGTCAAGGCTTGCCGGCACTACGGTTTATGTGTTCCCTGATTTGAATCTGCCTGAGCATAGGGGTTTCATAAATGCAGTCAGAACATTCATTCTAGGGAATGCGACCACCGGGCGACATCGTTACTTAACCGGGCTGGTCAATGCGGCTCTCTGGTTTGGCGCTTTTCCATTGCTTTTGTTCATTCTCTGGCATGCTCTGGCGGCGGGCATGATACCTTCTCTGGTGCGCCTTAACTTCAACTTCGGCGTTCATTTTCCAGCCGCCGCCTTCCAGACGGCTGTTAACTGGCTGATTCTCTTCAGCATTTCATGTCTGCTCGTCGAAGCCGAGCCTTCGCATGAATCGGGCCTCTATTTCTTCAGCAGTCTGAGGCATTCGATTCTGTTCAGATCGATGCATTTCGCGCTTCTTGAATTTTTCTTCTGCCCGAAGCTCCCTCTTTACCCGGCCTTCTGGAACGATTTTGCCGTATTCTGGGTCTGGTTCATCGGGCTGTATTCGATCTCTTTCTACTTATGGTGGGAGCACAATCATGGGCTTACCCATGATCAGACTGATTCTTCGTCTGAAGAGGCCCTGCACGGCTGACCCAAAGCCATGCCTGCAAAACCAGGAGGTCTGCAATATGCAGACCTCCTCTTTTATGAAATTTATTGCTCATCGACGAAATCCACATTAGAATAGCGCAAGCCAAAGGAGACAAACCCATGCTATTCAGCTTTTTTCTTTGCCTAATCGGGCTCGTGATTCTGACTTTCGCTGCCGACAAGCTTGTCGAAGGTGCTTCGAATCTGGCTTTCAATCTTGGTGTCAGCAAAATGGTGGTTGGTCTGACTATTGTCGCAGCTGGAACTTCGCTGCCAGAATTGGTCGTCAGCGTTAACGCCTCTCTGAAAGGCAACCCTGCCCTTTCTCTGGGTAATGTCATCGGTTCTAATATCATGAATGTCGCTCTCATTCTTGGTATCGCTTCGCTGATTCAGCCTATCGCCTGCGAAAGGCAGATGGTTCGGCGTGAAACTCCGATAATGATTGCTGTCAGTGGTCTTGTGTGGTTCATGGCCTATACCGACAGGCTTATTTCGCCAATTGAAGGCGTCATTTTGATGACTCTTTTCTTCGGCTATACGATAATGAGCTATGTCATTGGCCGTCGCGAAAACGCCATTGCTGAAGAAATCAAGGAAAAGGCAAACGAAATCCTTGCAGCAGAAGAGCAGAATGAGTCCAAACCCACAACCGGCCAGAATATAACTTATCTTGTTGGCGGCCTGGTCGGACTGGTAATCGGCGCAGAAGCTCTGGTTCGAGGCGCAGTGAGTATCGCTCAAAGCATGGGCATTTCAGACGAAGTCATCGGTTTAACTCTCATAGCCATCGGCACTTCTCTGCCAGAACTGGCAACCTCGGTTGTAGCCGCGCGCAAAGGGCAATCAGACATCTCGGTCGGTAACGTAGTTGGTTCCAATATTTTTAACATTCTAGGCATCGTCGGCTGCGCTGCTGCACTTCCTCTTGTAATTCCAGGAGCTACTGAAGCCAACTATCTGGTTGTTTCAGAAAACATGCTTGGCATTCACATTCCGTTGATGTTCGTGGTTGGTCTCGGGGTGCTGCCGATTATGTATACCGGTATGAAAATCGTCAGACTCGAAGGGGCTTTTCTCATTGCCACCTACATTGCCTACAGCGTCATGCTTTATCAGACTGCCGGGGCAGACGCTCCAGTGCCGCCTCCACCGGCTAAAAGAGTTATCAGCACGCCATTACCGGTAAGCAGTCAACCTGCGCTCCCAGCCGTAACCAACCCGACTGTCACAGCAACCAACACAATGCTGCCAGCCACCGCGCCAGAAAGCATAGTGAATCCGGCAGGGCAGATCCCGGCTGGTTCTGAAGCGGCCGGCATTACGGCTCCGGAAGTCATCCCGGCATCGGGCACCAATCCCTGAGCTGTTACAATTAAAAACGGGCTGTCTCATGCAATCATGAAACAGCCCGTTTTTCTGTCAATCCAATCAAATCAGGCGAGATCCTGAACCCAGCAATCACCTGCTTGAGCAGAGTCGAGAACAGCACTCCCGTGACCAGGTCCAGAAACCAGAAGCCCGGGAAGCGGGGCCATTGGCATTCTGAAACCAGTTCAAGTTGACAGACACCGGCTTTCGCGGCTGTATGATGAGGGGATTCTGCCAATACTTACTCAATTGCGACAGAAGGAATGACAGGACGCTATGATTTCCAGGACAGGTGCAGACTATAAGGGGTATAAGTTATTTGAGATCGTTGAGGAGCTGCAGATTGAGAGCGAGCATCGACATGAGAAGCTGCTGCGCTTCGGCTTTGGTCATATTGTCGAGCTGGCCAAAAGAAAAATTACGCCGGAACACCTGAAACTGGGTTTCCGACATGTTGCGAATCTGGCGAAGCTCGCGACGGTGCAGCCGATTCATCGTTTCCAGCTGCTCGCGCGACAGTTTAATTTCGGTTTCAGCCTGCATCGTCTCCGAACCCCAGGCCGCTCCGGTCAGCTGGAGCAGCTTTCTGTTTTCGTTTTACCAGCAGTTTGCCCTTGCGAAACGTTTCAGCGAGGGCGAGAGGAATTTTCATTTCGGCCTGCACCAGATTCGCCTTCGCTTCCTGTTCTGCGGCGCGGTTTTCCTGGGTCAGGGCCATAGCGAGAGCACGGCGGCCTTCGGCACGGGCTTCACCGACTTTCTTGTCGGCGACGGCCTGGGCGTTTTTGAGGTGAGCACCGATATTGCGGCCCACATCGATATCTGAAATGTCGAGCGATACGATCTCAAAAGCCGTACCGGCATCGAGACCGGCGGCAATAACATGCTTTGTCATAATCTCGGGCTTGTTGAGCACAATCGAATGCTTTTCGGCTGAACCGATCGCCGAAACGATGCCTTCGCAGACACGGGCAAGAACTGTGTCTTCACCAGCCCCGCCGACCATGGTCAGCAGGTTGGCGCGCACCGTGATGTTAGCGCGCACAATGAGCTCGATACCGTCTTTGGCGATACCGTGAATGTCGGGAGTTTTAAGAACACGCGGCTGAACGCTCATTTTTACAGCATCGTTGACATCGCGACCCGCCAGATCTATGGCAGCGGCGCGCTCAAAATTAAGATCGATATTCGAGCGGCTGGCACTGATCAGAGCCATGATGACGTTATTGATATTGCCACCCGAAAGCAGATGCACTTCGAGACGATCGAGCTGAATCGGCAAACCGGCCTTACGGGCCTGAACATAAGTCTGAATGATAAAATCTGTCGGAACATTGCGCAGTTGCATGGCAATCAGCTGAACCGGCGAACAGGGAACATTTGCGGAAATGCAGTTGATATAGGTCATGAATGGAAAAAGTTTTACCAGATAACCCAGCACGATCACACCAATGACCAGCAGAGCGATAACCAGAAGATGCATCAGAATTCCCCTTAACAGATTATTCTCTAATAATGCTACTCTAAATTCAGGTGTCAGGCAACCTCCTCGAAAAGCAGCCGGCAATTCGCGGTAACAAGTCATTCAAGAGATGGAGGGCCATGCACCTCAAATGATACAAATTTCGGTACAATAGATTTGACTTAAAGACGAATTGTGTTAGATTTTATATGGTAAAAAAATCACGAAGTACAGAATGAATTTGCGGAGGCATAAAATTGAAACAGCAGATATGCAGAGATATTTACTGGGTTGGCGCTCTCGAATGGAGCAAAGAACACTTTCACGGTCATGAACTTTCCATTCGCCACGGAACCAGCTATAACGCTTATTTCATCGATGACGAAAAGAAGGTTCTTATTGATCTGGTGCGTGCTTCTCAGTGTGACGATCTGTTCAATCATATCGAACAGTTCTGCAAGATTGAAGAGCTCGACATTCTGGTCATCAACCACGCCGAACCTGATCACTCCAGTTCTTTACCAAGACTGCTCGCCAGAAACCCCAGGCTTGAAATCTACGTCAGCCGTGGAGGCAAAATTTCTGTTTCCCGGCATTACCCTGGCTCAGAAGGCAATCTCAAAGTAGTGAAAACCGGTGACAGCATCAATATCGGCAAACGAACCCTGAAATTCTTCGAAGCCCAGATGCTGCACTGGCCCGACACCATGTTTACCTGGTGCCCGGAAGAAAAGATACTTTTCTCTTCAGACGCTTTTGGCCAGCATTATGCCAGCCCAGAGCGTTTTGCCGACCAGATTGACCAGAAAGGTCTGTGGTTCGAAGCCGAGAAGTATTTCGCCAATATTCTGACTCTTTATTCACAGCAGATTCTCAAAAAAATTGACGAATTTCTCAAACTCGGCTGGGAACTCGAAGTGATCGCACCTGCTCATGGCCTGTGCTGGCGAATCAACCCGACCACCATCGTCGAAAAGTATGTCAAATGGGCTACCGGAACCCCGGAACAAACGGCAGTGATCATTTTCGACACCATCTGGGGCGGCAGCGAAAAGATGGCCAGGGCAATAGCCGAGGGCCTCGAAGAACAGGGCATTTCTTACCGCATGTACAATGCAGGCGCTTCTGATATGGCTGATGTCATGACCGACATCCTCACGACACGGGCGGTGGTTCTCGGCTGCCCGACGCTGAACAACGGCATTCTGCCACCAATGGCACTATATCTTGAAGAATTGCGCGGTCTGCGTTTTAAAAACAAGATCGGCGCTACCTTTGGCACCTATGGCTGGAGCGGCGAAGCAGTTAAACGCCTTGAAGCCGGGTTGCAGGAAGCGGGCATCGAAGTGGTTGTTCCCGGCTACAAATGCCAATTTTCGCCAGGCAACGACGATCTGGAAAAATGCCGCGAACTCGGCCGCGAACTCGGAGCAAAGATCAAGGCTTCCTGAACAGCAGCCCTTGGGCGGAACGGCCGAACAGAATGCCAGCACAACCAGTCAATTCCGGATCGGAACCGCTGCATGATTGCGAAACAGATGCAGGCCATTTCCTGAACTTTACCATCGTCAGACTGCTTCTGAAAGTCAGAGGCAGTCTGATCTGTCTGCTGCTGTTTGCTGCAACAGGCGCTGTCTCAGCCCAGACATACGATCTGCCGGTGCGGGTAATTGCCAGAGCCGATGTTCTGCGCCTTTATTACAACCATTACAGTATCCGTGAATGCCTGGACGTTTACAACGACGATAATCGCAAACCCCTGATAATCTCAGGTGTAACCGCTGATACCTGGCGTGGGCATCAGAAAGATACCATGGGTGAAGACTGGTTTGCCAACCGTGTGCCGGTAACCATAAAACCAGGTTCGGTTTTGCGGGTTGTCGAACGAAAGCGGGTAGTTATCGGTATGATCAAGCGCGACTGGTGGGTGCGCTGGATCAAATTCAGAATAACTACCAACCGCGGCGAATTCGAGAGCAACTTTGTCGCTTCTCCGTTCAAACGCCCGGGAGCGTTGCTCAGCGAGCAGCAGCAACCCCAGATCGACACTCTCAGCGAACCGCAGGCCCTGACGCCGCAGCAAAGGAAATTCAACAATGAAGATTGATTGTCATTCACACAGCAATTATTCACAGGATTGTCGCGAAACTCCCGAGCAGTTACTGGCTGCAGCCGAGCAGAAGCAGATCGACATTCTCGCCATAACCGATCATGCCGATTTCGTACCTGGTGACTCTATCTTCGACCCGGCTGTCTATCTGAAACATCTCAGGCGCCTCGCCACCGGGAACGCCAGAGTGAAACTGCTGGTCGGGGTCGAACTGGGCATTCAGGCCGAGCATGCCGACCGCTGCCGCAATTTTATCGCCGGGCACCAGTTCGATTTTGTCATCGCCTCGCTGCACCGCGCCCGCGAACTTGATTTCTATTACGGTGAATTTTATCGCGAACATACCTCGGTGCACGAATGCTGGCAGATTTATCTGGAAGAAGCGTTGAAAGCGGTCAAAGCGTTCTCGGACTTCGATATCGTCGGGCATATAGACATCATCAGACGATACAGCCTGACAAAGCTCACCCTTATTCCTGACGACCTGCTGCCGCTTCTCGACGAACTGCTTATCTGGCTGATCGACAATCGCAAGGGCATAGAAATCAATACCTCCGGCAAGCGTTACGGACTCGATTCATTTCATCCTTACCCGGCGATTCTGCGCCGTTACAGACAACTCGGTGGCGAGATTGTAACCATCGGTTCAGACTCGCACGGAAGTGCTTCTCTGGGCGAAGGATTTGCTGAAGCCGTCGATTTACTCAAAGAATGCGGTTTCGATCGACTGGCATGGTTCAGCGAGCGCTGCCTGCAGTTCACCAGCCTGATCGACTGACCACTTAAAAACGTCTCAGCCGGGTTGCATGCAGTTATCAATAACTGCTCAGGTATTCTGATTTATCACAGGCGCAGGCTTTGCATATCACAGAAAAATCATTATAATTTCAACCCGGACC
>CAZPCO010000064.1:0-2805 GCA_964585025.1 uncultured bacterium
ACTGGCCGGCCCCGGTAGGATTGAGCGGATAAGGCAGGTCGTAAACCGGGACTCCTTCATGCGGCAGACTGATGGCTGCCGATACGATATCGTTAGCCTGCATGTTGGTTACATAAATAGCGATATCGCGACGTTTGATGTTGTCGTAGAGTCCGACAACGCTCTTCAGGGCATCGGCGGGGTCATAGTTTATCGGAGTGGTCACCCCATTGGCGACACTCTGGTTGTCGTGCAGAAAGTCGATGTCGAGGCGGTAGTTACCCTGAGCGCCTTCTTTGAGGTTGGTGCTGGTGATGTGCACGACTTCATCGAAGTAACCGCGGGTCTGAATGCGCAGATGGATGCCAAGGGCGCTCTGCAGAACGATACCGGGCAGCTGAAGAACGTACAGATCGCCATAGGTTTTCATTATATCACTTTTAACAATCTGGGCAGGCTGATAACCATTGGCGGGAATTTCGGCAAACAGATTGACTACGGCCTGTGAGCCGACAATATAATCGGGAACGTTGAGACAGCGAAGTGATAACTGATAGGTCACCGCGGTCATTTCGACACGCTGGTAGACATCACCGCTGCCATTGATAGTCACGTCGTCACGGGAATTGTAAACTGAGGCACCGGTGCCCACCGGCTCGTTTCTGATCACGGTTTTAACGGAGGTGGCAGCCGAAATTTCGACGCCTTCGTCACGCCACATCTGGGCGCTCTTGGTGACCGATTCGCCATTGAGACTGATCGTGAACTTCAGAGCTTCGGTATTGTCGTAATTCTTGTCGATCGGCTGCTTGGTAGCGCTGTCGATCAGATCGAGCTTAACGGTAACCTTGGCGGGCAGCGGGTTCGAAATCTTTTCGAGCGGCAGCATGCGCAGATCGACATAAGCGCCGCTGCGAATGCTCACGAACTGGATTTCAGCGGTGGCACCCTCGGCTTCATCTTCACCACTGCTCGATTTCGGATAAATCATGCTTGAATAACCGGGTGCGGTATATTCGAATACGACGTTATCGGCATTGACGCTTTCAAAAACGAATTTGCCGTCTTCACCAGTCACCGCCGACACAAAGTTGTTACCCTGAACCAGTTCGGAAGTCCCGACCTGTTCTTTCGAAATCATTCTAACAACTGCATTGGCAACCGGAATTGAAGGATTGTCCTTATCGACTACCTGGCCGACGACAGTCGCCGGTTTAACACCGAGCGCGCCCTTTTCGCAACCCATGGTCAGCAGAATGCTGATACCGGCAATCGCCAGAAACCAGCCACCCCAGAATCTCAGATTCATGATATTAAACCTCCCGCCTGAATGAAAAGACGTGTTTTGCATATTTCACCTCAAGGTATCGATACGATCTGGGCTTCAGATCCGTCATCATTGATCGCCTTGGAAGCAGTTCCCTTGGAAGAAGCGTTTTCAACGATATAACCGACAAAAGTAAAGGTATAGCCGGTCGGCATGTACTGCGTGCCAAGATCGACAATTTCGGGTGTTCCGAGAGTGGTGCCGGTCGGATTGGTCACGATGGTTTCCGGCCAGCGGGTGCCGGTTTCTTCGCAATAGGCGCCGACTCGGTCGTTGGTGCCAATGGCGGCATTGCTGTAAACAACCCGCACTTCACGCATGATTGCAGAAAAATTGTTCTTCAGAGAGAAAGTCTGATAGATCGTGCCCTGGAAATCACCGTTCGGATAGATGGCAATCGGTGAGTTCATGCGATAGCCCTTGATTTCAGCGTCAATGGTCACCGACATGCCCTTGGGAATGCCGCCGATTTCAAACTGCTGAGAATTCATTGTCGAGGAAGCCGTAGCGATGATTTTTGAGCCTGATCGGGCAAAAATCGTCGCCGGGGCCTTGTCGGCAAATACCCAGCCAGGCACGTCAGTCCAGCGACCAACGATTTTATAGGTTTCCGGTTGCAGTGATACAGTGCCGAGGTCGCGATCGGTCACGGCGCTGTCCAGAGGAATAGTTGCCGTAAGGTAGCCGGCAACCGTGATGACGATATTCAGAGGGCCTGTCGATGCTGGAATTCTGAAACCGGAGGTAAATTCACCGGGAAGACGGTTGTTGAACGCTTCGGTGCCGAACAGAAACTGACAATTGCCATAGGTGAGAGTGGTGCCATTCGTGGCATCCTTCAGGGTGCCCCTGATAGTGACATACTGATTCACATATGTCTGAGTCATACGCACCTGCGGAACCTGGCTGTTCTCATTGTTGACAACCACAACTGTAACTGCATTGGAAGCAGTGCTGTCTATTGGTTCATAGCCGACCTTGTCGAAGCTAAGCACCCATTCATCGGCACGCATGCTCGAAAAATGGTAATTACCGTTTGAGTCGGTGGTGGTATATTTGGTGGCACGGTCATCGTCACCGTCTTCACCGGCAATTGCAGTGATGTTAACCGCTGCAATTCCGTTCAATGAGCGGCTGTCAAGTACCGATCCGGAAATACTGCCACCCTTGAGCCCAAGGGTTCCATTTTCGCACCCTACCAGGCTGCCAAGCAGCACGAGAAAAAGTGCTGTCAGAATCCCGATTGTCATCGGGTTCCGCCTTTCTCTGTTCATAATTACGCCTCCAGCAAGATTCTTAAAAGAGTCGGCTTCACTACTTAATCGGCGCATTATGAGAAAAAATTTACCAATTTTACATGTTTTATCGCGATCTCTTTAAACCTCCGGCAAACCGTCATTGGTCGGTTCGTTCGGCATCCGGAGGCTCACCCGCACCTGGCCTTGCAAACTTCGCAAGCGAAGCAATCGCATTCTGTCAGTCGACGACTGCCGCGTCGC
>CAZPCO010000064.1:2905-11292 GCA_964585025.1 uncultured bacterium
CATTGCGAGCGCAGCGAAGCAATCGCATTCTGTCAGTCGACGACTGCCGCGTCGCTACGCTCCTCGCAGTGGCAGGCCTGGATACCATCAGTGTCTATCCGTGTTCATCCGTGGGAGATCTTTTTCATACTCCAGTCACATACAAAAGAGAAGGTAAAAAAATTTGTAAAAAAACATTCAGATTGGCTTCGCGATTGCCGATAGACATGCTGAGATATTTTCTACACTTTCATGGAGGCAAGCATGGTTAAACATCAAACCACTGCAAAAGGACGCTGGCTGCTGCTCTTCGTCCTGACGTTGGCCAGCATCATTTTTACGGGTTGCGAAAGCGGCTCACTCGGCATTCAGGGCGGAACCATCACCGGCTATGTTCTGAATTCAACGAACAATCAGCCCGTGTCTGAAGTTCTTGTGCGCGGTGACGGTGCCACAGCCGCCGGCGCTCACGAAAACAAATCGGTATATACCGGTGGCGACGGTTCGTTCGTCATGAACGATCTTTCCAAGGGAACCTGGACTCTTTATGTAGAAAAATACGGGTATGCTCTTGTTTCAACCCAGGGAACCGCCACTGAAACTGCAAATATGCAGGCTGCCGTCGTCAACGTCGGCAATGGCGAAACGGTCACTGCTCCGGTCATCAAAATGAGCAAGAGTGCTGATCTCGTCAAAGGCACTCTCAAAGGTTATCCGATCGACGCCATAACCGGGCGCCCTCTGACTAACTTCACCGTTACCCAGACGACTCCATACACTCAAAGACGCACCAAGCTTTTCGAGACTGCCGCCGACTTCAGAGATATCGGCTGGAGCGGTCTTGAAGGCGGCGATCATCACTACACCATCACTGCTACCAACTACAACGAATATACTACCGCCGGCGCTACCGCAAATAACCCGGCAATCTCTATCGGTGCCTCACCGGTCGATCTCGGCGTCATCAAGATTCAGCCCATGACTGTCAATATCACCGGCAATCTGCGCAACCTGCCCGGTTACATTCTCGATACCCAGAACCGCGACATCGTTGTCTGGGCCGAAGCAGCCGGCAAAGTCGTTGCCACTTATACCGACAGCGCGACCACCAACGCCATGAAAGGCTCGATCGCCTACACTCTCACCGATGTTCCGGTTACCGCCGGCACCGTATCGGTCAAATGCAAAATCCGTGGTTATGATGTCGTGACTATCAGTTCAGCAGTCAGCATCCCCAGCAGCCTGCCGGGTGGCACCATTGCCGCTATCGACTGCGACTTTGCCAACATCGAACCAATCAGAAGAGATCTTCGGGTTGTCATCATCAGCACCGCGCCTGAAAGCACCAACCCGGGCAGCTTCATTCCAGGTCAGACCGCTCGTGTTTACATCAAGCAGGGCGGCAAGGATATTGTTCCCTACGTCGATGTCGTCAGTGTGAACTACCGTGCCGAAGCCTACTTCAGTGGCATTATCACCGGTTACGACCTCAATGTGGTTGGGGTTAACATGAGCGCCGGCTACTATTCTGCAATCTCTGATCCTATCAAGATTCAGGAAGACAGCACATCGGCTTTCACCGTAACCCTGCAGTTGAAATAAGTAGAAAACCTCTCAAAAAAGGGTCTGGCCATCTGGCCAGACCCTTTTCTCTATCAGGCTAATATCAGGCGAAATCAGACCAGCAGACCACGGGCATAAAGAGCTGCATCCGTGTCGGCGAACTGAGTCAGAATGATATCGACGTGGCGTTTGACGCCTTCACGATCACCGCGCTTTTTACAGATAACCGCAAGCTGATAATGAGCATTGTCGACGTATTCACAGTCTGGATACTGGGCGATCAGTCTGTTGAATTCAGCTTCGGCATCGGTTAGTTTGCCCTTGTCGAGCAGCGCCTTGCCCTTGAAATAGCACTCATCGGCGATCTCTACCGGCCCCTTACCCATCGTGCGGCTCAACTCAACATACTCATCCTTGCCGAAATAGGCGGCATCGCTGTCGGGGTAATTTTCAAGCAGATACTCGTACCAGCCGAGCGCTTTCTTCTGGTTTCCCTTGCTCAGAGCGATTTTGGCAAGATTGTAACAGGCGTTGTCTGCCAGTCCGCTGTTGGGAAAATCCTTGAGGAAGCTGCGAAAGATATCCTCTGCCTTGTCGACCTCGCCCTTTTTGAATGCGGCGATGCCAGCGTCCATCAACTGTTTTTCGGCTCCGGCCATCAGTTTTTCTCCTTGTTGAGATATCTGCCCAGAAACTGGTCACGAAACGCCAGAAAGCGTTTTTCGATCAGAGACTGGCGAATGTCATTCATAAGATTAATCATAAATGTCACATTATGCAAACTCGCCATATGCAATCCGAGAATTTCGCGGGCTTTGAACAGATGCCTCAGATACCCCCGCGAAAAGGTGCGGCAGGCGTAGCAGCTGCAGTTTCTGTCTATTGGTTCATCTGAAAGCTGCCAGCGGGCATTCATCAGACTGATGCGGCCGTCGGTGGTAAAAACGGTAGCATGACGGGCAATACGGGTCGGATGCACGCAGTCGAACATGTCGATACCACGTTCAACACCATAGAAAAGGTCTTCGGGTGTTCCGACTCCCATCAGGTAACGAGGCACATCGACCGGCATGTGAGGCATCATGCCATCGAGAATTTCAAGCATCAGCGGCTTTGGTTCGCCCACCGAAAGGCCACCGACCGCCAGACCTTCAAAACCGATTTCTGCAGTGCGACGAATCGATTCAAGCCGCAGAGGCAGATACATCGAACCCTGCACGATACCGAACAGAGCCTGGCCGTTACGCATCGTCGGATGATCGACCCGGCAACGTCTGGCCCAGACGGCAGACCGCTCCATCGCTTCTCTGGCAACTTTTTCGTCTGACGGGTATGGACAGCACTCATCGAAGACCATCATGATCTCAGCGCCGATCGACCGCTGGATGCGCATCGATTCTTCCGGGGTCAGCCAGTAGCGCGAACCGTCGATATGCGAAGCAAATTCGACGCCCTCATCATTGATTTTGTTGAGCTTCTTCAGTGAAAAAACCTGAAACCCGCCTGAATCGGTCAACATCGGGCGATCCCAGGCCATCATCCGGTGCAGACCGCCGAAATGATCGAGCACGCCGGTTCCGGGGCGCAGCATCAGATGATAAGTGTTGCCCAGAATGATCGAAGCACCGGTGGATCTGATGTCTTCGGGTGTCAGCGTCTTGACGGTGCCGGCGGTGCCAACCGGCATGAAAACCGGAGTTTTAATCTCGCCACGCCGGGTCTGAATGCGCCCTGCCCTGCCCCAGCATTCTTCTGAGGCGTAATCCAGCTGAAAAGAGAACCTGCTTTCCGTCATATGATTACCATTGAATCCCCGAAGCTGTAAAAACGATACCTGTTTTTTACCGCTTCTTCATAGAGGCCCAATACCCTTTCCCTGCCGCAGAAAGCTGCTACCAGAACGATCAGCGTTGAACGAGGCAGATGAAAGTTGGTAATGAAGCAATCTACAGCTTTGAATTTATAACCTGGTCTGATGAAACATGTGGTCGACTGCCAGCCGGTTTTCAAACCGCCATCCTCGGTAAATGCAGACTCTAGAGTACGAACGCTTGTGGTGCCGCAGGCCCAGATTCGACCGCCCGCCGCACGCGTCTGCCTGAACAGAGCTGCAGTCTCTTCTGAAATATAGAAAACTTCTTCGTGCATCTGGTGATCATCGATGTATTCAGTTTCGATCGGCTTGAAAGTGCCGAGCCCGACATGCAGTATCACCTCTGCGGTTTTGACCTGCCTGCTTTTGAGACGGGCAAAAACCTGATCGTCAAAGTGCAGACCGGCAGTTGGCGCCGCAATCGACCCTTCTACGTTTGAGTAAACAGTTTGATACCGTTCAGGAGCGCTTTCACGCGATGTAATATATGGCGGCAACGGCATTTGACCTGAAGCGCGGAAAACTGCCACCGGGTCGCTGCCATCGACGGTTTTAAGCACTCGCAAACCTGAATCGAGCACTTTTTCGACCTCAACCACACAGTTTCCGGGAAGCAGGTGCCGTCGACCGGGTTTGAACTTCTTGCCCGGTCTGACCATGGCTTCAAAACGGCCTTCACCAAGGGTTTTGATAAAAAGCACTTCAGCCCCGCCGGTGCCGTTCTCGCCGGGCAGAGTGAAAATACGTGCCGGAATGACTTTCGAGCTGTTCAAAATCAACAGATCACCAGGCGAAAAATACTCGACAATATCTGCGAACTGCCGATGTTCGACAGTTCCAGCCGCGCGGTTATGAACGAGCAGGCGCGAAGCCGATCTGGTAGCTGCCGGAATCTGGGCAATCAGCTCAGGAGGAAGAAAAAAATCGAACAGTTCAGTCTTCATTTTCCGGTTCCGTTATGGATTCAAGTGGTATATCCGCCGTTGGTGTGGCGATGATTTCAACATCTGCAGAAGCAGGAAGAGCCGGGATACCGTTGCCGATCTCCGTTGCCGATGCTTGAACAGCAATGAGAGCAGCAGAAGCGACCGGCAATGCTGCTGAAGCTACCAAAGCAGTCTGAGTCGCAGTTATCGACGAGAAGCTCGCCACCAGTTCGACGGCGGCCAGATCAGAAAATTGAGCACTGCCGATGGCGACGGCTTCTTCCTGATAAGGCATGTAAAAGCTGATTTTGTCGATATAACGGGCTTCACCCGGCAGCGAATTATTTCTGAACTCGATGCGGGTACCTTCGAACCCTTTGATCAGAGCATAAAGCTCGGCCAGTGAGAAATCAGTCTGAATATGCTTGAACGCTTCATTGATTATCTTGGGCAGCTTGACGACGATACCAGGGGTCATCACCTTTTCGAGCAGCACTTTCATGAACTTCTGCTGCCGCTTGATTCTACCCAGATCAGCTGCAGCATCGGCACGGAAACGCACATAATTGAGGCACTGCCGGCCATCGAGGTGATTCATTCCCTGGTTGAAATGAATGTGCACCTTGCCCCAGTTGTCATCGTAATGCATGGCCTTCTCGATATCGATGTCAAGGCCACCGAGAATATCGATAACGTTGACGAAACTCTGAAACCCGACCTCGACATAACGGCTGATCTGAATGTGCAGCAGATCTTCGAGAAGAGAGCGCAAGACATTGACCCCGTAACGGGGCAGAATTTCATTGATTTTTCTGGCTTTGCCATTGATCAGCACTCTGGTGTCACGCGGAATCGACAGCATGCTGACCCGGCTTTTGCCCGGATTGATACCAAGAACGAAAATGGTATCGGAACGATGCGTGCCGTCGACCGAGTCAACCCCGAGCACCAGAACGTTGACATTGCCGATGTGCGGCTGTTCACCGGTCGAAGGATTGCCTTCTATCTGACTCATGCCGATCGGAACAACGGTCATGCCGAACAGCCACCTGTGCGTGACCCCGGCAAAATAAATCAGCGCCAGAGTCAGAAACAGTATTTCGAACAGCAGAACGCCACGGCGGTTTCCTGTCTGGAAACGGGCCGCCCGGACCTGCCTGCCGTCTGTAGCTGCGAGTGCTTTCATGCCTGCCAATGATACCAGAGGCACCCCGCAAACTCCAGCGAAAATTAAGTGCTGCAGGGCAAACGGAAACATTATTACCAGGATAAGTTCAAGGCGGGTCAGGCGCCTGCATAAACTCGCCAGCTTTTGCCACGCTGGCGTTATCCCGCGTGGGCCAACCCCATGATTTCGCCAGCAATTCTCGGTCAAAATATGTCATTGCGAAGGGCACAGCCCTGAAGCAATCTCGGTCTTGCAGAGATTGCTTCGCTTTGCTCGCAATGACAAAGGAGCGGTTTATCGAAAATATATCCACTGTTGATGAGGGTTTGACAACTCACCAAGAATTGCTGTAATCCCGCCGATGATATAACTGAGACCTGACATAGGGTTTCCGGTTGCCCTGTCTGGTGGTGCGAATCAGAGATGAGATGTTTTCTTGAGTTCCAGAACCTGGCGATAACGTTCTTCGAAAGAAAGCTCTGATTCTCTGATGCGGTCACGCTCAGGAATCTGGCGAACCGGGTCGAGAGTATCGGCGGTAGCGAGAATTTTCGTCAGAACCGGCGAATCGGGCCGGGGAAACGTATGATTCTTGACTGCAGATACGATGCCGGCATCGATTGCAGGAGCGACTTTGAGAAGCCAGGCAGCGGCCGCAGCGCCGTGGGCGAGCATCGGCGTCTCTTTTTCCAGTTCGGTGAGAATGAACGAAGTGCTGCCTGCCAGGCCGATAATCTCTGCGTCCGGGGCACTTCTGAACAGGTCGTGTGCCATGCCGGCTACAAGTGCTGGTCGGGGGTCGATGCCAAGATCGAGCGCATATTTTACTGCAAGCCGCGTAGCGCTGCACATATGTTCTTGAAGACCGTCAGGAGACTCTTTCTGCTTGTCGGCTACAAGTTTGAGCCAATGGCGGAAATCTTCGCCGAGACAACCATAATGGTCATGAAGCAGAATCTGCATGAGAACATCGAAATCCAGTTCTGGAAGATTGAACTGATGGCGCTGCAGCGCTGCCCGGATTTTTGTCGAAGACATCGGCGAAGTCTGACAGGGAACTCGATGCACAATAGCATCAGGCAATGGCGAAGCCACTTCGAACCCTGGCCGGTCGACAACGATGAATTCGGTCAACTGCACAAGCTTCTCCGGGTTTTTCCAGCCGGGAAGCTCTTTCAAAGAATCACCGCCGATTATCAGCAGAAATTTGCGGTCAGGAAACCGCTCGTTAAGCAGTTCCATGGTTCTGCAGGTATACGAGGGCCCGCCAAGTTCCTGTTCGATATCGCAGATTCTGCCGCCCGGAAGGTCACGCATCGCCGTCTGCAGCAAATGGCGACGATGATGGTAGTCGAGCATTTTCTGCCCGGGCTTGTGGACTGCATGAAAAACCGGAACGAACCAGACCTCATCGAGACTGCATTCGATCAGAGCCGCCAGCGCAATCTGCAGATGCTGCCGATGAACCGGGTCAAAGCTGCCTCCGAAGATGCCAATTCTCAATCGAAAAACTCCCGATAGGCAAATTCCATGTCGCCAATCGAAAACACATCGTCTTCCTGGGCATCGAGACGGCTCAATTCATCGACAAAACCGATCTTGCGCAATTTCTGACGAAAAATCGCAATCGCTTCGTCACTGGTAAAATCAGTCATCGCCACCAGACGTTCAATTTCTGGACCGGAAACCAGCCAGCGACCTTCTTCTTCCGGCTCGACGCTGAACGGTTCGACGAATTCGTAGAGTTTCTCTTCTTCGTTGGCAGCAGTCAGATCAGGAGCGCGCAGTTCCTTCAGGCAGGTGCCAAGATATTTCAGCAAATCATCGACGCCCTCGCGGGTTGCCCCTGAAAGCGGAAACACCTTGATACCGCGGGCTTCCATAGCTTCCTTGAAATCAGGAAACAGTTCTCTGGAATCAGGCAGATCCATTTTGTTGGCAGCGACCACTACCGGCTTTTCTGCCAGCTCGGCCGAGAATTCTGCAAGTTCTGCCATGATGATGTCATAATTGCGGGTGATGTTTTCCATGTCGAGCTGGCTGACATCGACGAGGTGCAAAAGTACCCGCGTCCGCTCGATATGTTTGAGAAACTGAATACCAAGGCCACTGCCGGTATGAGCTCCTTCGATAAGCCCCGGGATATCAGCTACGCAAAAAGATGGTAGCCCTTCGGGCTTAACGATTCCAAGACTGGGAGTGAGTGTGGTGAAAGGATAATCAGCGACTTTGGGCCGGGCGTTGCTGACCGCCCTGAGAAACGTCGACTTGCCGGCATTCGGCAGACCTACGAGACCGACATCTGCGAGCAGTTTCAATTCAAGGCGCAATTGAAAACTCTGACATGGCTCACCCTTTTCGGCAATTCTCGGGGTGCGGCGCACCGAAGTTGCGAAACGTGCGTTACCCCAGCCACCGCGGCCACCACGGGCAATAATTTCCTTCTGGCCCTTCTGGTCGAGATCGACAAGCAGCTGACCGGTCTCAAGATCGTAAACCAGAGTGCCAACCGGCACCTTGACAATGAGATCGCGGCCATTGGCGCCTGCCATGTTTTTCTGCTGGCCATGGCCACCATCTTCGGCCTTGTAAATGCGGGTAAAGCTGAGTTCATAAAGGGTTGAGAGATCGTCGGTAGCCTCAAAAATGAGGTCGCCGCCACGCCCGCCATCGCCACCAGCCGGGCCGCCAAGCGGCACGAACTTTTCACGCCTGAACGCGACAATGCCATTGCCGCCATTACCGGAAGACACCTGTATTGTAACTTCATCTACGAATTTCATGCGGCGATTATACCATAAATTCCATTGACTGTCGTGATTCTGGTGGTGTAATGTGCAAGTGTAATTTTTCACTAACTTCTTTTAATTCGGAGGCC
>CAZPCO010000065.1:0-11261 GCA_964585025.1 uncultured bacterium
ACGTTCAAAACGTTTCTCAATCTGATGATCGGGAGCACGTCGCCGCGCAGCAGGGTAACTTCCTGATGCTGGACTATGTTGATGTCATGCTTGGTGATATCCATGGTTTCGAGAACCGAGCCAAGCGGAACGGCGAACATTTCGGGACCTACTTTGACCATGAGTGCCGGCAGAATGGCCAGGGTCAAAGGCAGTTTGATCGTTACCCTTGAGCCCTCGTTAACTTTTGATTCGAGTTCAAGAACCCCATTGAGGTCTTCAAGTTTAGCCTTAACTGCGTCCATGCCGACTCCGCGGCCGGAAAGGTCGCTGACTTCTTTGGCAGTCGAGAAGCCGGGCAGAAAGATAATCTTGATGATTTCTTCCGGGGGCATTTTACTGATCTGTTCCTGGGTGAAAATGCCTCGTTCGACTGCCAGACGACCGACTATGGTCGGGTCGACGCCTTTGCCGTCGTCTTTGACTTCGATCAATACGTTGTTGCCTTCATGGCGGGCAACCAGGGTGATGGTGCCGACTTCTGATTTGCCTTTTGCCACACGGTCGTCAGGCATTTCGATGCCGTGGTCGATGGCGTTGCGAATGAGATGAACCATCGGATCGCCGATTTCATCGATGACTGTGCGGTCCATTTCAGTTTCTTTGCCTTCGACAACCAGATTGATCTTTTTGTTGAGCTTTTTGGCAAGATCGCGAACCATGCGGGGAAAGCGGTCGAATACCTGCTCGACTGGCACCATGCGGACCTGCATGACAACGTTCTGAAGAGAAGAACTGATCTGGGAAACGCGCGTAAGCGTTTCATTGAGATCTTTAAGTTTGTGAGCAGCGCCGATATCCTGCAGACGGGTGCGGTTGATTACCAGTTCCCCGACCAGATTCATCAGTTCGTCGAGTCGTCGCATGTCGACGCGCACAGTCTGGCTGCTGCGTTTGTCTGCTGCAGCAGCAGCATTGCTTTTGCCCGGTTCCGCCGGTTTTGCTGGTGGCGCCGGTGGACGTGGCGGTGCAGCTGGTGGTGCAGCCGGCGCGGGAGCGGCCGGTTGCGGTGCCGGGGCTGCGGCAGCTGGAGCAGGCCTGGTTGGCTGCGGAGCCGGAGCCGGAGCTGGCGCCGGAGCAGGAGTCGAAGCGCGTGCTGCCGGCTTTTCTGCTGCCCGTGCCGGCTGAGCTGGAGCAGGCGTGGGAGCTGGTGCCGGAGTCGGTGCCGGGGCTTTGGCAGTCTGAGTTGGGCTGCTGGTCATGAAGTCTTCGGGTTTAAGCAGCGTTATCTTGACCGACTCGATTTCGGAAATTGATTCTATGGAATATCTGACTTTCTCAGGGTCGGCTTCGCCAAGCAGAACCATTTTGAATGACAGATCGAACTTCTCTTCTTCGATGTCCTTTGTGTCTGGCACCGATTTGATTACTTCGCAGGCCATCTCTTCGAGCCCGCGGGCGACCATGAAGGCTCGTGGTGCCTTGAGAAGACAGTCCTGAACGAGAGTGACTATCATCAGCATGATGTGAGAGCCGCGTTGATGGGCCTCGAGCAATAGCTGATGCTCGAATTCGTTCATGCTTATATCGGCGAGTTCCAGAGCCAATTGCGATGCCTGGGCGCTTGCAGAAGGCTGCTGTTCGGGAAGAGCCGATCTTACTTCGATCGGAGTGACTGTTTTGGCTTCGACACGAGCGGCAGTGGTTTTGCCTTTCGGGGCATCGGCCAGTTTCTGTGTGATTGCCTCGATGTCGACGTTGGAATCAGTTGCTTCGATGCTGTCATTTACCAGAATACGCAGAACATCGAATGTTTCGAAAAGAACATCGATGATGGCCGCTGTAACTTCTGACTTGTGGGTTCGCAGCTGATCCAGGACATTTTCCATTTCATGGGTCAGGTGTGCGACTTTCTCAAATCCCATGGTGGCCGACATGCCCTTGAGGGTGTGGGCGGCCCGGAAAATCTCGCCAACTGCTTCAAGATTGCCCGGATCCTGCTCAAGGGCAAGCAGGAACTTGTCCATCAGGTCGAGGTTCTCCCGCGAACCATCGACATACATTCCCATATATTGGGAAAGATCTATGTCCATCAAATGCCTCGGCAATACCTAGGGTTTCAGAGTGATATGCTGCAACAAAATAACAATTATACAGTAAATCGGCCTAAAGGGGGAGAAAAATAAATCTTTTGGGCCCGGATGGGTAGATCACTCTTCACCAAATAGACGGTCATTGAAAAAATCGAATCCGGCCGGTCGGAAATCATCCGGAACTCTTTGTCCATTAGTGATATAGGCAAGGGATTTTCCTGTCTTGAAAAGAACTGCCAGCAACGGCCCGATTGAATTGGTTTCATCGACCTTGGTAAAGATAAGGTGTTCAAAACCGACTTTGCCGAAATTTCTGATGGTATCGAGCATGTCGACGTATTTGGTTGTTGCCGACAGCACCAGATACTTTGATGCCGAAGGCAGTCGATCTATGAAATTACGCAGATCACGCAGTTCGTCGGTGTCTTTCTGGCAACGGCCCGCGGTGTCCACGATAATGAGCTTTTTGTCCTGGTGGGCTACAAGGGCGGTATCTATATCTTCAGGACGATAAATGACTTCCATGTCGACGTCGATTACCTGGGCGTAATGCTGTAATTGGTCAGTAGCCCCGATTCTGAAGGTGTCCATGGTGAATAATGCAACCGATCTTGCATCCCGCGAATTGTGCCCATAATTCAAGCCATATGCTGCGGCAAGTTTGGCGATGGTTGTCGTTTTGCCAACCCCGGTCGGCCCGATCAGAACAACGATATTGGGGCCGTTTTTGTTGCGCATGCTGATCTCTGAAGAAAAGCGCAAGCGCTGCTCCAGCCATGAAGAAGCCGCCCTGAAAGCTTCTTCCGGGTTTTTGAGTGCCGAACCCGGAAGGTTGGCGCGAAGGTCAGTGACAAGATCATGGGCGACATCAGCAGGTGTTTCCATTGCCAGCAAGCCTTTTTTTACTTCGTAAAGCCCTCTAGGCAGGTCGGGAAGCTCGCGCTCGAGCTCTTTTTTCGTGTCGATGTTCATTTTCTGCAGAACTGCAAGTATCGATTCCATCTTCGACTCGAATACTTCAACCATTCGGGCCATGCGGATTTCACTGTCAGAATGTGGCTCGACATGAGGTTCAGGCTCTGGAACATTGATTCGGGATTCTCGAATTGGTGGCTTAGGTGCTGCAACGGTTCCTGGACGGTTTTCGATCCGCCCCTGTCTGTTGCGCCCGTCTTTGACAGCAATAATATGGGTCAAAAGTTCATGGATCTGGTCGGTTTCAAGGCCGGGTTCTTCAGACAGCTTCTGGGAATGCGGCTCCTGGTTCCCTTCCTGATTCGATCTCAGTCCATGCACTTCCCGGGCCTGATGAAAGCTGTTACCTGCCTTGTACAGATCAGCGTAATTGTTGAGAGCCGCTTTGGCCAGAACCGGAATCGGTGGCTGGTCGGCCCTGGAGACAACTGCAACCGGCTCAGCGACTGGCTTCCGGGGGGCCGGAGTTCTAACTGAAGGTTGTGGGTCATTCTTTTCTGCGCCATTGATGTTTGAAAACACTGTGCGCGGCAGACTGATTTCTTCTGAAGGCATAGGCCTCGGGGGAGCTTCCGGGTTGCGGGATTCGGGTTTCTGGTTGTGGCGCACTCCGATGGTCAGCTCAACCATTTCCTTGTGCCCGAAACCAAAGTAAATTTTGTGGTTTATACGCCTGGTGTCAATGATCTCGAAGTTGCCTTTGCCGTATTTGCTTTCGGCTTTCAGATTTGCTTCAAAGAAGGTTTCGCCGACAATTTTTTCATATTGCTGAAAACTCATTGTGGTGCTGCTCCTCCTTTGAATAATTTGGCTAGTCGTGCAAAAAAACCTTCGTTGTGATCGGCGGGCAAATTCTCTGGTACTTCGTAAAAAGCCTGTGAGACAATTTTACGCAGCCCGGTCGCTGCCGGGGACATGGGTGAAAATAACATCAGAGGCGTCTGCTGTCTGACGGCGATGTGCATGTTGCGGTCCTGGGGCAGGGTGCCGAGATGGTGAACGCGAAAACCCAGAAACTCGTCAGCAACACGAGCCAGACGTGCATGGATCTGGGTGCCTTCTTCATCGCTGTCAACCCGGTTGACCAGTACCGATACGTGACTATCCGGGCGTCTCGAACTGATGACCTTGATAATGCCATAGGCATCTGCCAGCGCTGTCGGTTCGGTAGTAGTTATGACAACGATCTGATCTGCGGCCTGGCAGAATGAGATGATACTTTCGCTGATTCCAGCACCGGTATCGATAAGAAGAAAGTCTGCCTTGTCTTCAAGAAAACGCAGCTGGTTGAAAAGCCGTGCTGCCTTCTCGTTTTCAAGCTCGGCCAGCTCAAGAACACCTGAGCCTCCGGCGATGATTTGAATGCCGTGTGGGCCCTGCACCATTATTTCATCGAGTTTCATGTCACCATTGATGACATCCATCAGGCTGTTTTTGGGTCTGATACCGAAAACAACATCGATATTGGCGAGCCCGAGATCAGCATCGAGTATGATAACTCGTTGCCCTGACTGGGCAAGACATATCGCCATATTGGCTACCAGACTGGTTTTTCCGACACCGCCCTTGCCTGAAGTTACTGTGATGGTGCGGGCAATCTTTTCGCCGGCCTTGCGGGGAGTGCGTGCTTCAAGTCTTTTGAAAACAAAAGGCTGAATCTCTTTGCGCGTTTCAGCGATTATGGCTTCAATTGGCTTGATTACAGGATCTGTCATCGTCATTTCATCCCCGGCAATGGATAAAGTATGCTTTCGCTGAAACAATAGAGGAAATCTCTTGAATTGCTTTCTATGGCTTGAATCCGGTCTCTGAGACAGGCCTCATTTTCCGGTGGTAGATATGTGCAGTTAGAAAGTACCATTCCGGCAGTTACCAGGTCAAGTGCCAAAAATTGTTTTGCAACCGTTTTTATTCGATTGCTGGAACTCTCCTGGGGTGCTGATTTTGGACCGATAAAATCGAGAAGCCCGATTGGGGAAAAATAGCCGGAAAGATGAATGCTTTTTACCGTCTCATAACAGCGCAAAATTGAGTCCGGGTGAGGGGGAACCAGAACGCAGATCGCGTCAGTTGCATGCAGCAGGCTCGCACAGCTTGCCAGTTCTCCCGCATGAATGCTTATCCAGACTTCTGAAGAACTTTTGAGGCTGCGGATGATATGATTGAGAAAGGTGATGCGCTCTTCTTCGGATTTGTGGGGCAGGTCGGCGATGTCGGGTTGCTGTGGCAGTATGGATAAAGGAGTCAGCCCGGCGTTTATTCTCACAGGCACCGGAAAACGCAGTCTGATCTGGGTTTGCGGAATGGATTCCTTTTTGATGATGCCGGCTTGATCCCAGAAACAGGCTCTGGGTGAATACTGCATGATTCCGGAAATCCAGCTGATGACTGGCGGATACTGAATATCAGGCATTTCGGGTATGATCAATGCTATCGATGAAAACGGCGATGGTCTGACTATACCCTCGAGAAAACTCTCGGCATTCCCTTCCTGATTGGCCCGGGATGCATCAACCATCTGTTTCAGTCGTCGCAGCGAAGCTGCCTGATCGTTCATATCAGTTGCCCTGCAGTGAGATCAATCCTACCGATTCCAGCTTCACGGTGGCTGGGATTTCCTGGTAAGACAAGACGATGAGTCGGGGTGCAATTCGTTCAGTCAGGCGCTTGATGCTGAGTCTGAGAGATGAGCTGCAGAGCACGATTGGTGTGTAGCCCTGATTCATTACATCTTCAATTTTGGCCCTGAAGCGCTCGAGAAGTTTCTGGGCGGTAGTCGGGTCGATAACCGGAGTCAGCGATCCGTCTATTTTCTGCAGCGAATTGTTGAGCAGTTGCTCAAGCTGCGGGTTGAGTGAAAGAACTTTCATTGCACCGCTTGCATCGATCAGTGGTTTGCAGATATGCCTTGCCAGACCCTGGCGGGTTATTTCGGTCAGTGAATCTACTTCGTTCACGCCTTTGCAGTCCGCCAGAGATTCGAGGATGTTAACCATGAAGCGAATCGATACGCCTTCCTTCAAAAGATTCTGCAGAATCTTGAGCAGGGTTGAATGGCTGACCACATCTGGAACAACTTCTTTGAGTATCTGCGGGTAGTTCTGCTGCACATTGTCGAGAAGCTGCTGCAGCTCCTGACGGCCGAGGATTTCATGAGCGTTTTTGCGTATCACTTCGGTAAGATGAGTGGCAATGACCGTCGATGGGTCGACAACGGTGTAACCCGACATTTCTGCCCGGTCGCGCAGTGTGCTCTGAATCCAGATTGCCGGCAGGCCAAATGCCGGTTCTTCAACCTCGATGCCGTTCACCTTGCTGGTTACATTCTCGGTAACCATTGCCAGAAAGTGATCGGGCAGAATTTCATATTGGGCAAATTCGCTGCCCTTGATTTTGAATACATAGGATGATGGATGCAGCTGAATGTTATCGCGAATGCGGATCGGAGGCACAACCAACCCCAGGTCGAGGGCAATCTGCCTTCTGATCAGAGTGATGCGGTTCAGCAGGTCACCGCCCTGGTTGGCATCGACGAGAGGAATCAGGTTGTAGCCGATTTCAAGCTCCAGCGGGTCGACCGACAATAACGATGAAACGTCTTCAGGGCCCTTCGCCGCGGCTGTCTCTTCGGCCTTTTTGCTTTCCAGCTGCTTCTGAACGACTTCCTCGTCAGCTTTGTTTGTTACATAAGCCATGACGCCAAATACGGTTGCCAGAAAGAAAAAGCTGAGCTTGGGGAGCCCTGGAATCAGGCCGAGGAAACCGAGCATGCCGGCGGCGATACCGAGAACCTTGGGATTGCTCAGCAGCTGGTCGCTGATGTCGAAGCCGAGGTTTGAATCAGAACTGGCTTTGGTGACGACGATACCGGTCGCTGTAGCGATCATGAACGCAGGAATCTGTGTGACCAGGCCATCGCCGACCGTGAACAACGCGTAGGCGGCAAGTGCGTCTACTGGCGCTTCGCCGCGCTGAAAAACCCCGATTACCAACCCGCCCAACAGGTTGATGATCGTGATGATGATGCCGGCAATCGCATCGTTTTTGACGAATTTACTCGCACCGTCCATCGAGCCATAAAAATCGGCTTCACGGGAAAGATTCAGACGCCTTCTGGTCGCTTCATCCTGATCTATGGCGCCTGCGTTAAGATCGGCGTCGATCGCCATCCCTTTGATCGGCATTGCATCGAGGGTAAAACGGGCTGCCACTTCGGCAACGCGCTCGGCACCTTTGGTGATGACCATGAACTGAATGAGAACGAGAATCAGAAACATGACGAAACCGACGACATAGTTGCCACCGACGACGAAATTTCCGAATGCTTTGATGATTTCGATAGTTGCACCCTGGCCGCCAAGAATAAGGCGGGTGGAACTGACGTTGAGCGAAAGCCTGAACAGGGTGGTAATCAGCAGCAGGCTTGGAAATGCGGAAAACTGCAGAGCTTCCTTGTTATAAATTGACACCAGCAGGATGGTTACCGACAGAGCGATGTTAAGAGTGAGAAAAATATCGAGCAGTGCGGGCGGCAGGGGCACGACCATCATGATGACGACCATGACTACGCCAAAGGCAAATATAACGTCCTTGCGCTTCAATAATTCTGCGAAGGGCACGTTGTTCATGAATCCTGCACTGCCTGCGGCCACCTTAACCTCCAGCGAAATCTATGCACCGAAATTCAAACCGTCAGATGCAAAATGTCGGTTCTGCAAACAACGAAAAAACTGTGTAATACACCCCAGATTAGAGCAGTTACCCGCCGGCGGCACGGTTTTTCATGCGATAAACCTGTGCCAGAATTTCTACAACGGCCGCATAAAGGTCCTGGGGTATTTCGTCACCTATTTCTAACATTTTATACATTTGGCGTGCAAGAGGTTTATTTTCGATTATCGGAATATCGTGCTCCTGCGCTATTTCCTTGATTTTGCGTGCTATCAGCCCTGCACCCATCGCCACCAGTTTCGGTGCATTATCTTCACCAGCGACATATTTCAATGCACAGGCGATATGGGTCGGGTTGGTCACGACCACCGTCGCCTTCGGAACTTCTTCCATCATGCGGGCTCGCGAGGCCTGCCGCTGTCGCTCACGGATCTTCGCTTTGACTCGGGGGTCCCCTTCGCGTTGTTTGTATTCTTCCTTGATTTCATCTTTGGACATTTTGAGGTTTTCTTCGTGACGCCATTTTTGAAATGCCCAGTCAGCCAGTGCCAGAACCAGAAGCACCATGATGATTTTTATCGCCATGGAAAAAATCAACTTGAGCACGAGGATCGTAGCTGGAACCGGCTCAATCTGAACCATTCGCATCAGAAAGGGAAACTGATCCCTGATGGTCGCGTAGGGAATATATGCGACGATTAGAATCTTGAGAATCGACTTGACCAGTTCGGCAACCAGTTTCCATGAAAAGATGTTCTGCAGGCCCGAAATCGGATTCAGTTTGTCAATGTCGGGCATCAATGGTTCGAATCTGAAGAGAAAACCAGTCTGGAGAAGGTTTGAGATTACAGCGCTCAGAAAAATTCCAAAGAGAAAGGGTGCCAGAATCTGCAGGAGCAGCAGGATGAACTGATTGAACAGAACCAGGGTTTCGTTCAGAGTCAGATTGGTGAAAATCGCATGTGAGAACGCATACTGCATGTATTCACCGCAGCGCCCGAAAAGACCGGGGCCTAAATAACGCAGCATAAGAAACCCGGTGAGAAGAACAATGACAGAACTCAGATCCTGGGATTTTGGAACGTTGCCGCGGTCGATGGCATCCTGACGCCGCTTTTCAGTTGCCGGTTCGGTCTTCTCACCAGCAAACAACTGCAGGTCAAAAGGTCGGTCGGCAAAGTCGATTGCCGGCAGACTATTGTGGATGCAGGTGTTTTCGGATACTTCGATCATTTCATCTCGCTGAGCAGCAGGTAGACTTTTTCCTTGCTGAGATCGAGAAGAAATTTCACGATGTCGTTGAGATACGGCATGAGAATCATCATGATCGTCAGCCCGCCGATAATCTTCAGGGCAAAACCCAGCTGGAAAATGTTCATTTTGGGGACAGTTCTGGCTATAATGCCCAGTGCAACATCGCCGAGCAGTATGATTGCCACTACCGGCATAGATATCTGCAGGCCGCAGAAAAAAATGGTTTTTGTGTAGAGCGTAATTTCTTCGACAATACTGCCGGTTATTACCAGACCTGCCAGCGGCACCATGTCAAAGCTCTTGAAAAATGCTTCGAGTAAAATAAGATGCCCGCCGATAATGAGAAAAACCAGTGTTCCCGCCAGTTGAAAAAATTCTGAAACGATACCAAGCCCCTGATTTGAAGCCGGGTCAGCTACCTGAACAAAAGAAAAACCGACCTGCATGCCGATTATGCCGCCGGCCATGCGCATGACGGCGCTGACGATCATTACCATATAACCGAGCGAAAAGCCAAGTGCGAGTTCTTTAACAGCCATGACCCCATATTCGAGAATGCTGAGAGCTGGCAGAGTCTGGGTGCTGATCAGGTGCGGCAGAATTATTAGAGCACAGAGAGCGGATAAGCCAGCTTTGACCTGCATCGGAATGAAGGTTTCCGCGAAAACAGGCGTGTAGATGAAAAAGCCGCTGAATCTGACCAGACCGATCAGAAAGAGCCCTACAGCGTTGAGAAACGAAGCTTCGGTCATGCCCGGCTACCGTGAAAAAGTCTGCAGTTGCCCGAGAAGCTGGGTTGTGAACAGCATCAGGCGAGACAGCATCCATGGAGCCAGCCATATCAGAGCCAGCCCGGTAATCAGCAACTTGGGCACGAAACTGAGGCTTTGCTCCTGAATCGAGGTTGCAGTCTGAAAAATGCTGATAACAACGCCGAGAACCATGCCCAGTATCAGAACGGGTGATGACAACAGGAGGCAGAGATAGAACGTCTGCTTGAAAAGCTCGACCAGGGTGAATTCGGTCATGCGTTACCGCCGAAACTGACGACAATTGATTTGATTACCAGATTCCAGCCATCGACCATGACGAAGAGAAGAATTTTGAACGGCAGCGACAGCATGGCTGGAGGCAGCATCATCATCCCCATTGACATGAGAATGCTGGCAACGATCATGTCGATTACCAGAAATGGCAGGTAAATGACCACCCCCATCTGAAATGCGGTGCGCAATTCGCTGGTCAGAAAGGCAGGAATAAGGCTGATGGTGCTGAGATCGTCGCGTGTTTGTGGCTTTGGCCCGTTTTCCATGCCGACAAATAGCGCCAGATCGGTTTTGCGGGTGTGTTTGAACATGAAGTCACGAATCGGCGTAATTGCCTGGTTGTATGCTTCAACGTAATCTATCTGGCGGTCGACATATGGCTTGAAGCTCTTCTGATAAATCTGATCGATAACTGGGGACATCGTAAAAAAGGTTATGAAAAGAGCCAGCCCTATGAGTATCTGGTTGCTCGGTTCCTGGCCTGTGCCCAGCGCACGGCGCACAAAGCTCAAAACGATCAGAGTGCGCACAAACCCGGTCAGCATTATAAGTATAGATGGGGCAAGACTGAGAATCGTCAGGAGAATCAGAACCTGCAATCCTGTGCCAAGCTGACTTCTCTCTCGCGAAGGGTCGATCTGCAAGGTAATAGCCGGTATGGGAAACGGCGTTGCCTGCCTCTGAATCCGGTCGATACGTGTTGTGTCGTCGAGATCGACGCGTGCGTGCCCTGGGTTGGGCTGCTGCGCCCATGAACCAGAACCAGCGATAAGCAACAAGACAAGAAGAGCCATGAAGCGTACGCACGCTACCCTTGGAAGTTTTCTTATGTATTGGTGCATTGTTCCTGATTCAGCTGCTAAAAATTTTGCAGGGCACAGCTATGTCATATTTTATACAATATGGGGCACCGATGCGCAAGGGAGAAAATTAAAAATTATCTTTCCTCGTCTTCGCTTTGAAGATTGCCGCGTTTGAGCAGCATTTCGTTAAGCTTTTTCACTCTATCCTGTTGGCGCAACTGATGAATATTACCGGCATCGTTTTCGGCAGGCTTATTCTCTGGTTGGGTCTCAGAAGAAGCATTCTTTTCTTCAGACTGGAGAAAAGAAAAAAGTCGATTCATTCCTGGAGACGGCTTGTCGTATTGAAGTCTGAGAGCGTCGAGAGTGTCTTTGTCGGTTAGTTCAGCAAGAAGATTGATGTTGCTTTCAGTGACCCCAAGTATCAACACACGGCCCAA
>CAZPCO010000066.1:0-5389 GCA_964585025.1 uncultured bacterium
ACTCGGACTGTGACTGAGCCTTGCCTCTTTTACCCGGTAGCCGGCCGCATCAACCTGATATTGAGCCGCTCTGACATCAGGACGCCTCAGAGCTTCACCAAGAAGCTCTTCGCGATTGTCATAAATATTGGCCGGCGGATTGTCTTCTGCATAGGGCGCTACTGCAATATTTTTTTCGAGGCCGACAACACGCGCCAGATTGGCCAAAGCAACTTTCAGATCACTTCGGGCACTGATCAGTTCGACCCTGGCATTTGCTACATCGACCTGAGCCCGGGTAATATCGAAAGGTGCCCGGCTGCCAACTTCTACAAAGCTCTCGACCTTTTCCAGATGGCGCTCATAACCATCGAGAGCTTCCTGTCTGACCTGCAACAATGCCATTGCCTGCTGAGCCCTGAAGAAAGCCGCTTTAATATTGGCAGCCGTCTCGGCCAGCGTCGATTCAAGCCGGGAAGAAGCCGCGGCCAGAGAAGCGCCGGCCGCCTTTTTCTGCAGACTGGTCTGCCCTGAATCAAAAAGAAGCTTTGAAGCTGAAACAGACTCGGAAGTACTGTCGGTGGTGGGGTCTAACAGATTTCTGCCCTTAGCGGCATCGACTTTCGAATGATTCCAGCCAGCACGCAAGCTCAATTTCGGATCGTAAGCAGAGCCGATCTGCATAAGGCTGGCCTTCTGGGAATCGACGCTGCTTCTGGTTATCTTTATCTGTGGGTGGCTGGCAAGCCCATGTTTCAGACAATCTTCGAGGGTCCAGGAAATGGAAGCCACCGGTTGTTCCTGGGCGTGAGCGGTAATGGATATCGCCATCAGTGCTGCAAGTAATATATTAAGATGTTTCATCGCTACCTCTGCTATAAATATCGCTCTATTCTGCTGGCGAAGCAATCATGCTTATGCAAAGAAATGTTAATCGGCGCGGTCGAAAACAACCAGTCTTCAAAAGCGGGCAAACATGCCGAAAACAGGGCCAGAATATTTGATCTCGGCCTTGTCTCCTTCGCCTTCGAGGTTATATCTGACACCACGATAGCCAAGATCTACATACCATTCAGTGCCGGTTGAATTCGGATTCAATCGTAAAGCAGCATTCAGATTATAGTCATTATGCATGGCATCGTAACCACCGGCGTTGACTCTGATAACTCTAAAGGTGCCCTTGACTCTGACATAGTTAGAGATTTGAGCCCCGGCGCTCAAACCAAGATAAGGCAACGGGTATTCCTCGCTCCAACGCGATTCAATACGGCCACCAACAGCATCAGCACCAGTCACTCTGATGTCGGAACTGCTGAATTTGATGCCGAACAGGCCATCGAGATAGAAGGCATCCTGACCTTTCTGTTCAACCTCACTGCCATGGGTGAGATTATACGACCAGGCCAGATCGACCCAACTGTTTTCGAGCTGCATGTGAGCGTTTGGCTGATACTTTCTGTTGTCGAAAGTTACCGCTTTTACCAGATTGCCGCTATGATCATGCTTGATGAACGACAGTTCCAGAGCTGAATTTTCGCTGATCACATGAGAAATACGCATTCCGGCACGGGTTTCAGAACCAAATGAAACATCGCGGTCCAGATCGATTTCGGTGCCGGTTTCTTCGACTCTGACCGTTCCATCGAGATCGGCTTTCCAGCCGAACACTTCGATGCTTGTAACCCTGTTGAAGTTCACCTTACCATAAGTGCCGGGCTGGTAGGATCTATCCCAGGCTGAGACCTGAACGGGTATCAGGATGGATGCAATAAGCGCCAGAGCAAGTTTTTTCATGTCGTTCCCCCATGATTGTATGAAGGGAGTTTATGCAAAACCGCCTGTCGTGTCAAATAAACGGCTCAAAGCTGGAAGGGGAATGTATCGGCCAGCGACTGATCGAGGACTTCTCCTTTGAACCAGGGGGGGCAGAATTTAGACTGCCGCAGTCTGACAAAAGCATCGACAACCCGCGGGTCGAACTGATTTCCGGCGCAGCGCTTCACTTCATCGGTTGCTTCTTCAAAAGTAAGGGGCTTGCGATAAGGCCGGCATGAGGTTATGGCATCGAAAGAATCAGCAACGCAGATGATGCGTGACCCGAGCGGAATATCTTCGCCGATGAGATTGTCGGGGTAACCCTTGCCATCATAGCGCTCATGATGATGCTTGATGATCTCACAGACATTTTTGAGAAATTCGATCGAGTTGAGAATACCGGCACCGATATGCGGGTGCGCCTTGATAGTTTCGAATTCTTCGTCTGTCAGCCGGCCCGGCTTGAGCAGTATCTGCTCGGAAATGCCGATTTTGCCGACATCGTGCAGCAGTGACGCATGCCTGATCGTATCGACCTCGGTGCGCGGCAGACTCATTTCGAGGGCAATGCCGACGCTGAGGTCGGTAACCCGCCGAGAATGGCCGTGTGTATAGCTGTCTTTAGCATCGATGGCTGCGGCCAACGATCTGATGGTTTCGAGATAGACATTCAGCAGGTTATGATAGAGTCTGGCGTTTTCAATGGCGATTGAAGCCTGCGAAGCCAGAGTTTCAAGGAGATCGAGGTTTTCCGGGCTGAAAGGGCCCTTTTTACTGAGCACTCTTTCACAGTTGATGACACCCACGAGATTGTCTTTGTTGAGTAAAGGCGCTGAAATCAGCGTCAGATCAGTCTTGCGGGTAATTCGCGGCAATTCTTTATACTCAGCACTCTTTCCGGTATTATCGACCTTGATCGGGCGTCGCAACTGAGCGGCGCGCCCGGCCACACCTTCGCCGATTTTCAGCTTAACGTCGAGTACGCCGAGATCTTCGAAGCCACGATAGACTTCAACATAGAGTTCCTGGGTCGTATCATCGAAAAGCATCAGGGTAGCCCGGTCTGAATCTGTGATACGTGTCGTCATGTCGATAAAATAGTTCAGAACAGAATCGAGATCGAGTGAGGAATTGATAGACTTGCCGAGTTCCTGGATCAGGCTCAGTTCAGCGACCTGCATGTCTGTCTTTTCGTGCAGACTGGCATTGGCGATTGCCTGTGAAATCTGCCCGGAAATACCGAGAAGAAGATTCAGATCGTCTTCAAGAAAGGCTTCACCGCTGCGCTTGTTGTTAACATTGAGAACGCCGAGCAGCTCGCTGTCGTGCATTATCGGCACAGAGAGGACAGATCTGGTCTTATAATCGAGGCGGCCCTGATGGGCGGCAAACCTTGCGTCCTTCGAAACATCTTTGAGAAGCACTGGTTTCTGATTCTGAGCTACCCAGCCGGCAATGCCTTCGCCGATTTTTACCTGGATCTGCCCAACCATGTTGCTCGGCAGGCCAATTGCCGCATCGAGTGTCAGAGTCTCGTTCAGCGGGTCGTAAGCCATCAGCGAGCAGTTTTCAACGTCCATGACTTCCTGGACCTGCTGCAGAATCGTATCGAATAGCTTCGCGATGTTGAGGGTCTTGGAAACGGATGAACCCACCTTGTAAAGAGTCGACAGATAGTCGAGCTTGCGACGCGAATCATTGAAGAGCCGCTCGTTTTCGAAATGTGAAGTTATAATGCGGCCAATGGTATTGAGCAGTTCGTGGTCTGAATCGGAAATTTTCTCGGTTTCTTCACGGTGATAGACTCCGAGAGTGCCGACAAAACGGTCGTCAGCAGTCAGCAGAGGAATTATCAGCAGAGCTCTGGCAAACTGATCGAGAAAATTGCTGCGGACAATAGTGTTGTCACGATGGACATCCTGAATCAGAAGCGACTTTCTGTGAACGGCCACCCAGCCGTGATAGCCTTTTCCATGGGCGACCGACAGAGAATCGAGTTCTTCTGGAAGCCCGAAGGCTGCACGCATGCACAACTCTTCGCGATCGCTGTTGAAAAGCATCAGTGAGGCAGCACTGCAATCGATTGCATCAGTAACTTCCTTGAGCATCATACAATAGCCATCTCGGCTAAGAGAGCGCACTGAGAGCGTTTCCGAAATTTTAAAAACCCGCGAAAGCTCTTTGAGTTTCTGATTTGAATCAGCCAGCAGTCTGGCGTTCTCGAGAACCTTGGTTACCATCGATGCCAGGGTGTTAAGCGAAACTACGTCGTCTTTGGAAAAGGCGTTGATTTCAGAAGAATCGACCGAAACGACCCCTATCAGCTTCTCGCCAACCAGCAACGGCACCGCCAGTTCTGAATAAATCGATTCAGGAGTCTCGATATAGCGCGGCTCTAGAAGAACATTGGGAACGTAGAGCGCCTCTTTGTTGCGCGCAACCCAGCCGGTAATGCCCTGCCCGAATGGAACGCGGATTTTCTTGACTTCATGCGGGTATTTGCCCCGCGCGACGGCGACTTCGAGGAAATTTTTGTTTTCTTTGCGTAACAGCAGCGCTCCGCAGGTAGCGCCAGTAATTTCTATGGCAATATCCATCAGAAATTCAAGAAGGTTCTGAAATTCGAGGCTCGAATTCATGATGTTCGAAGCTTCTTCGAGAACCGAAAGAATCTTTTCCTTGCGGGCCAGAGACTCTTTTTCGGCGGCAAGATCGACCATCTGCATAAAGAAACTGCCGATCGATTCAACCGCAGCTTCTGCCTGTTCGTCGCTGATGATCGGAAGACTGGTAGCTGCCGGAATGCAGTCAGAGCCCTTGTTATAAAAAGGGCCGATTAGAACCGCTCCAAACATGCTGCCGCGATGTTCAAGTTTCATCAGACGAACAACCGAGCCATCAGGGCGCTCGATCAAATCGGATGATGGGTAATCAACAAATTCAGAGGCGTCGGCCATTCCTGGCAGAATTTCTTCAATGTGACCGATCACGACTTCGCCTCGTTCATTAAACGGAACGATATGCAGACCGGTAAGTCTGCGAAACCGGCCGAGAAAGCTTCTCAAATTCTCGCGATCGCAGACTTCTTCTAGGTATATCTTCCTGACCATTTGCTTTAACTTTCCAGAATAATCGATACTTGCATTGAATTACGGTTTCAGGAATGCCTTCAAAACCTTATTTGATTTCGATTATGGAGTTCATTCCTTCATACTTGTTCTTTACGGAATTGCCTGATTTTGGGTCAACAACCCAGTCGGTATCATTAACGACAAACTGATATTCGTATCTGCCCGGTTTGAGATGTACACTGCATTTCCAGACACCGTTTTCAAGCTTCATGGTGTTGGCGTCCTTGTTCCAGTTGTTGAAGGTGCCGACGACCGAAACCTTTTTGGCATCTGAATCTTCGAATTCAAATTCGACTTCGTTGTCACCGCAGCTGCTGCATGAAGCAGGCTTTTCGCCCTTATCGGCGGATTTGTCGTTTTCTTCTTCCCACATTTCTTCTTCTTCAAAGCTGTGCTCACGACCGATGATATAACCGATACCAAAGACGCTGGCCATGACAAACAGCTTCCAGACAAATCGTAAA
>CAZPCO010000066.1:5399-11237 GCA_964585025.1 uncultured bacterium
AAAATCTCATACGTTGACCTCCTATGCGTTTTCGCTATTTATAACCTGAAGTGCAGCATACTGCAAGAGTAATGTTTTAAGCCCCTTCTGCTCGAATCTTACGGTGACCCGGAAGTCTGACAGTGATTCACCGGAAGTTTCTTCAACCCGGCCATGCCCGAAAATCTGATGAATCACCCTTACGCCTGGCTTCAAATTTAACATGGTTCCGTTTACCCTGTCACCCTGAATTGCGGCAACCGGGCTTTTTCCACTTTCCGACCATTTTGCCTGCGGATTGAAGGTGAAACCGCCCGAACGCGGACGACTGCTGACAGCGCCCGGAATACTGCCAACCACAGAGGTCTTCGCCGCCCCTTCGCGGGCTGCACGGCCCTCAAACAGATGTGTGGGCACTTCGGCTACAAATCGTGAAACCGGGTTCGATCCCCATGAACCGAACATCATCCGCCGACTGGAAGCGCTCAGGAAAAGCTTTTCGCGAGCACGCGTCATGCCAACATAAGCGAGCCGCCGTTCTTCTTCGAGCTGTTCGGGCGCTTCCTTTGAAGATGCATGCGGAAAAATTCCTTCTTCCATGGCAACCATGAACACTACCGGAAATTCCAACCCTTTGGCGTTATGCAGGGTCATCAGATGGACTTTTGGCTGAGACTCGTCGACATCATCTGCAGCTGCATGCAAAGCCGCGTTCGCCAGGTAATCATGCAGATTAAGGTCAGGGTTGTCCTCTTCCTGATATCTGATGTCTGATACCAGGGCTTCGACGTTGTTGCGCCGATCTTCAGCCGTTTCGGGGTCGTCGTTCTTCAGATAAGCAAAATATTCGATATCATCGATAATTTTGCGGCATAATTGTGAAACCCGCAACTCGCCGGCCGATTCCATAAAACCAAGCATCAGTTTGAAAAAGCGACCGATCTTTGTATCAGGGCTACGACCACCTTCGGCGGCAACGGCTTCCCAGAGCGGGGTCGAACCGTCACCGGCCAGGCGATCGACGGTGGTGTCGCCAATGCCGCGTTTTGGCGTGTTGATGACTCTTTCGAGTGATACCGCATCGCGCGGGTTGTCAATAACCCGCAGATACGCCATTATGTCTTTGACTTCGCGGCGATCGAAAAATTTAGTGCCACCGGTAATGTCATATTGCAGCCCGGCCCGCTGCAAAGCCTGTTCTATCGGCCGGCTCAAGCTGTTCATGCGAAAAAGCAGGGCAAAATCGCCAAGATCTCGTCCCTGATTGCGCAGAGTCAAAATTTTGCGCACTATCCAGTCGGCCTCTTCGCGGTCATCTCCGGCGCGCTGAAACACCAGAAGATCGCCTCCTGACTTTTCTGTCCAGAGGCGTTTAGGGTGCGCGCTGACGTTTTTGGCAATCACCGCACCGGCGGCATCGAGAATGATCTGGGTCGAGCGATAATTCTGCTCTAGCTTAACGATCCTGGCGCCGGTAAAATCTTTGGCGAAATCCTGAATATTGCGGATCGTGGCGCCACGCCAGCTGTAAATCGACTGATCTTCGTCACCGACCACGCAAAGATTACGGCTTGCCCCTGAAATGAGAGATATCAGACGATACTGAGCATGATTGGTATCCTGATATTCGTCGACAAGAAAATACTGGTATTGTCCCTGCAGCTTCTGCAGGAGGTCGGGGTTGTTCTTCAGAAGATAATAGGCCTTGAAAATGAGGTCGTCAAAATCGACGGCCTGATTCTGCAGCAATTGAGCCTGATAGGCAGCATAAACCTTTTGAATCTGGGCAGATGCCGATGTTGGGCCGGCAAAATTCTGATAATCTTCTGGACCAACCAGCTCGTTTTTGGCCTGCGAAATGTATTCCAGCATCGCTTTTGGTGTCAGACGCTTTGAATCCGTCTTCATTTCACGCAGAACGTTTTTCATCAGCTTCTCGCTGTCGTTCTCGTCATAAATCGTGAAACCTTCGGCAAAACCGGCGAATTTGTGCCAGCGGCGCAGCAACAGACAGCAGAACGAATGAAAAGTGGTAAGCGTAACCCGCCCCGCCCCCGGAACGAGCTCGTGCACTCTCTCTTTCATTTCGCGAGCCGCCTTGTTGGTAAAGGTAACCGCGAGAATTGCAGACGGATCGACACCGCACTTCTCGATCAGATAAGCTATACGCACGGTAAGCATGCGGGTTTTTCCTGACCCGGCACCTGCTACCACCAGCAGAGGGCCGGTAGTGATTCCAACCGCCTCACGCTGCCTTTCATTCAATTGGCCAAGGGTTGCATCTATTGCCATGTCATTCTCCAACAAGGCGGCTGGACGGGGTATAACACATCACTACCCAGTTGCCGACGATGAAATTATGCAGCTCATGAACCTGCAGATTGTAAAGTGGCCCTTTGTAATCTTCTATTTCGACGGTCGCGACAGTATCTTCCTCGATCTGCCCTTTACGGCCAATTACAGGGACCAGCATTCCCGGCTTCAAATGTGATGCCGGCAACACGTAAAATGGCTGTTTGCGCGTCAGTTGAATTTTCTTGACCACTTCAAGATTGTCAAGATGCGAAAGGGTCTTTACAAAAAGTTCAGCTTCTTCGAGATCATCGCGGGTGATTTCGAGCTGCCAGAGACCGTGCTTTCCCTGCTTTCGTTTGAACTGCCGATGTTCAGCCCGGTTGGGGTCAGTGGCACCGGTTATCTGAATCAGATGCGAATAGCTGCTCAGCGAACCCTTCTCAGCACCGCCAAAAATGACGAACTGAATTGAATTGCTCTTCGGCGTTTCTGAACTCGAAACTCGGAGAGTCAGATGCGGATGCGCGATGAACATGTGGGCGTCTTTCAGCAGATCATGAGCCCGCGAAGGTGTATCGATACGATCGAACATCTGCTTCGTCATCTCGTCTGAAAGCTCAGCGTCAGGCTGTCTGGCAGAAAACGGAATATCAGGCAGACCATATTTGTAAACCAGATACTTGTGCATGAAAGTCGCATGCGGCAGATTTCCAGTATTTTCGATGATCCAGACTCTATCAATCAGCTCATTGCCGGTAACAGATTCATGCTTCAGGTTTGTGATCGCCAGAAGATCCTTGAGGAGGTCGGCTGACCAGCCAACTCTGAAACCCATCGAAGATCTTTCGTGCAGATAAAGCGAATATTGCCTGACCTGGGGGTTGATACGGCCAAAACAAAGCTGGTCCGGGGTGCAGCGCAAAACCGCCCCCCGTGAAGTCACCAGCTTGAAAAGGGGAATCTGATGATCGTAATTTACATAGACGTCGCGTATTCGGGTCGTGGTAACCTCTGACCAGCCAGCTGCGCCGCTGATCGGGTGCTCTTCACGCAGATCAGTTATAAGAACCGAGCTTTCTCCCCGGACGATTCTTGAATCAGCAGGCAGCATCGAAAAACCACCCGGCCAGAAGGAACTTCATCAGCAATGCTCCGATTAAACGCCTGAAAATGTGCCTATATCTTACAACATTTGCCCCTATTTAACACGCTTAAAATTAGTGGCAACACAAACCCTGCATCCAATTCCAGATGTTTGTCATTACACAGATGACAAGTCGCACCACCACGATATCCTGTCAATCTCGTTGTCGACCTGCAAAGCTGCTGTGGCAAAGAATTTTCTGCAACCGGCGAACAGCTTCCAAACCGGCTCAATTTGTCGGATGGACAACGGTCTGCATCGACTGTGGCTCAGACTTTATCGACCCGTCCTCAGAATTTGCCGACTGGTCATCGGAAAGGTCAGGCTCGTTTTCAGGCTTCGTCGGGTCATTACCGTTGCGGTGCAGGCTGAACAAGAAACCGGCAAGAAGAGATACGAACGAAACGAGCATCAATATTCCTGCCCAGGCAATTCGAGACAAACCGGCACCATAAGCAACCGCTGTTTTTGCACCACTCAGCATCTGAGCACCGGCATGCCACAAACCCATCATTCCGAGAATGCCGCCATTGACCATATTGGCACGGGTGAGCCAGGTAACCGACAACCCCGCAACCAGAAAAACATGGTTAATTATTCCCGACAGATTGAAATCGGAAGAAGATAATTTGACAACCAGAAAGAAGATGCCCATTATCAGGCTGTCACAGATCATCAGCCGATATTGCGAAGTCAACAGATGCCGCCAGAGAGTCTGGGCAAAAAATGCCGCAGCAAGCACCCATGGGGCCACAACTGCCATTACCGGCAGAGTCGGAGTGACATAGCGAAATGAATCGCTCATGACGTTCATCGCCATCTGCAGTGGCAGAATCACGAATGGAAAGATAATCAGCCAGCGCCAGAAAACCGTTTCATTGCCAAGGTATTCATTTTCAGCCGGTACGGCAAGATTGTTTTCACGCCAGTTTTCAACGATGAGAGGCAGATGGATGAGCCCGGCTATCAGCCATAATGAATAAAAAACATAAGAGCCGTCAAAGAAGCCGAAACTTTCTCTGCCAATCGAATCAACAAGCATGTAAGCAACCTTGGGGGCAATCCAGATCAGGGAAAATGCGCCGGCAGCAAAAGCAAGCCGGGTTCGGTGAACCGTAAGACCGAGAACTTTCACTACCGCAGCGATTTTTATCACCGCCAGCAGCATGTAAATTCCGGTAGCGACATTACCTGCCGAGGTACTCAAACCAGAGATTCTCACCTGATAGAATGTCAAGTCACCCAGAAACAGCAGAACGAAAAACAGCAGCGCCTTGCCATGTTCCGGTTGAATCTTGTTCTTCAACAAATAGAGGGCCATGGCAACCATGATGATTTCATAAAGATTCTGCACGAAGAAAAAGCCGCTCACAGCCATGCCGGTGACTTTGCCGCTCTCAAGTTCACTGCCGGCAAGGTATAGACCGGTCAGCATCAAAACAACGCTAAGCAGATACAATGGATTGTTTTTCCTGAACCAGGCGCCAATTTGTTGTGGACCCGTAATCATAAAGCACCTCCTGAATCGAAGATTGCCTGGAAAACAGTGGCTGATACTTTTTAGCAATTGGCGTACCAACCCATAAAACGTCATTCAGACAGCATTTCATTTTATCAACCTGCTACAATTCAGTCGCATCGGGCATTTCTGTCGCAGTATGAGAAGCGAATACGCCGATGAAATTTTGCATCTGGCCAGAAACTGTTGATCTGCAGCGAACGGCATTGACTTTAAAGCTGGTTGGCATTAAGCTTTGCAGCATCCTAACAACGCCGGGGTTTAATTATGAGCGGCTGTGACGAAAACAGAAAATATCAGATTACCGCGATTTCAGATGCCCTAACCGACATCATTGCCGAAGTAAGCGATGAAATGCTGCAGAAACTCGACCTGCCCAAGGGCAACAGCATAGCGCTCAACGAAGAGAACCTCAAAAAACTGGCCAGCATCGTCAATACATACAAACCCCGCATCGCGCCGGGTGGCTCGCCGACCAACGTAATTTATGGCGCCAGCAATCTTGGCCTGAAGTGCGCCTTTATCGGCTGTGTTGGCTGTGATGACTTCGGTTACGATTATATCAACAACCTCAGAGAAAACGACATCGACACCTATGTGTCGATCAAACGCGGAAATTCAGGGCTCTGCTACACTCTTATCAGCCCTGATGGGCAGCGCACCTTCGGCCTGGATTTCGGGGTTGCCAAGCAGCTTTATGAATTCGAGATCCTGCACAGTCTGATCAAAGATTCAGATTTCCTGCATTTTTCGGCTTATGAATTCAGAGGCGAGAATCCCATCAATGTGGCAACCCGGCACGCAGCCAATATTGCCCGCAAATCGGGCACCAAAATTTCCTTTGACCTTGGCGACAGCCTGGTGGTTAAATCAGCACGCCCCCAGATCGAGACCTTTTTAC
>CAZPCO010000067.1:0-351 GCA_964585025.1 uncultured bacterium
CTTTTGAACAGAAAACAAAAACCTTTGTGCCATTATGAAACAGAATATGGTACAGTGGGGTTTCCAGAATCCTACCGATGCTCAGGTTCAGGAAGTAGTCGACCTTTTTGTTACTAAGGCCTTTCTGCCGCGTGACAAAGCCTTCTTCAGCGGTTGTTCAGATGCTCTTGTCTGCATTGCTGCCGGCAATTCAACCGAAGATCTCAACACCATGGTTACATCTCCTAATGACGTCGACATCCCCAATAAATTAGTGGTTGCCGCGACCGACGAAGACCAGAAAATCGCTCCCTTCTCATGCTTCGGGGCCAAGAAAGTTGACGTAGCGGTGCCTGGCGTCAATATCTACGC